>QKJM01000841.1 GCA_003249315.1 Archangium sp. | reverse complement strand
TCCAGCCAGTTGGGGATGCGTGTGACACCCACCAACAGCGCCGCGAAGATCCCCACCACGGTGTACACCGCGCGAGACACCAGGTCTCCCCCGCGCCACAGATCGTACTGGCGGCGCTGAAGCTCGTGGTGCTCGCGCGCCAGCCGCAGGTACCGCGGCAACACCACGGTGAAGACGCTGTGCTCCAGGCGCTGCCAGTAGCCCGGATCATCCGCCATCTCGGCGAACTGCCGGCCTACCTCTCCCAGGGCCAGCTTCGCCTCCTCCGTCAGCCGGGCCTCTACCTCCTCATTCCACGCTCCGAATCCGGGGCGTCGCCTCTCCAGCAACGCCAGTACGTGCTCGGCCACCTGGGGCAACCGGTATGAGTCGGGATACACGCAGAGGCCCCCTCTACCGCGAGTTGAAGTCCTCCTCATCCTTCCATGTGTGGGAGGAATGCGCCAACGCCCTGCCCCGTGCGTACCCTCGACTTTCTCCCCAGGGCGATCCGCTTCGGAGCAAGCGCACCATCCAGGGTGCTCCATTGTGGTGCAGCCAGGTGCCAGTTTCGCCCGGATAGCCCCGCAATTCACGTGAGTTGGGGTTGGCAACGTCCTTGCTATTGCCACCAGGCGTGAAGGGCGACCGATCCGGGCCGCCGCAGCTTGGGACAAGGAGCAGCCACATGGAAGTCCGGTTCTATGGAGTGAGGGGGAGCATCGCGGTATCCGGGGCGCAGTCCGCGCGGATCGGAGGGAACACCTCGTGTCTGGAAGTGGTGAGCCAGGGGCACCGGCTGATCCTCGACGCGGGCACGGGCATCCGCGCGCTCGGCGAGGCGATGATGCGTGAAGGGGGGCCTCAGCGGGCCACGCTCTTCTTCTCGCACCTGCACTGGGATCACGTGCAGGGCTTTCCCTTCTTCACGCCGGGGTACGTGCCCACGACGGAGCTGACGCTCTACGGGCCGGGGCCGGACGGAGCGCGGGCGCTGGAGTCGGCGCTGGCGCGGCAGATGGAGCCGCCCCAGTTCCCGGTGCCGCTGTCCACCATGCGCTCGCGGATGTCGTTCGGGGCGGCGCTGAACGGGCGGACGGTGGAGGTGGGGCCGTTCCGGGTGACGCCCTTCGAGGTGCCGCACCCGCAGGGTTGCCTGGGCTACCGGGTGGAGGCGGACGGGCACTCCTTCGTCTATGCCACGGACGTGGAGCAGTCGGTGGCCACCCTGGCCCCGGAGGTGGCGAGGATGATGGAGGGCGCGGACGCGCTCTGCCTGGACGCGCAGTACACGCCGGAGGAGTACGCCGGGGTGCGAGGCATGCCGCGCAAGGGCTGGGGACACTCCACCATGGTGGACGCGGCCCAGGTGGCCTCGGTGGTGAATGCGCGCCGGCTGCTGCTCTTCCACCATGATCCGGCCCACAACGACGACATGGTGGAGCGCATGGCCGAGGAGGCCCGGCTGCACTTCGCCGCCAGCGAGCCAGCGCGTGAGGGCTCGCGGATCCTCCTCGGGGCTGCTTGCGGGTGAGAGAGAGAGGGCACAATGAGCCCGCACTGCGGTAGTCTCCCTCCTGATTTCGAGCTTCCCCCCCTGCCCCCCATGCCCTCCTCCTCGGATGTCAGCCAGGTGCTCCTCCCGATTGGCGGGCTCGTCGGTCGCGAGGTGGATCTCGACGCCTTCCTCCAGGTGTTGATGGACCGCATCGCGGTGACGATGCAGGCCGATCGCGGGACGCTGTGGCTGTTGGATCCCTCGCGTGGCGAGCTCTTCTCCAGGGCGGCCCACCTGCCAGAGGTGTCGCAGATCCGCGTGAAGGTGGGCCAGGGCGTGGCCGGCTACGTCGCCGAGTCCGGCGAGCCGGTGAACATGCCCGATGCCCGGGGCGAGCGCCGCTTCTTCGCGGACATCGACCGGATGACGGGCTACCGCACCGCCACCATGTTGGCGGTGCCCCTCCGCGATGCCGATGGGACCCTCTATGGGGTGCTGCAGGTGCTCAACCGGCTCGGCGGAGAACGCTTCACCGAGGACGACGTGGCGCGGCTGGTGGCCATCGCCGCCCAGGTGAGCACCGCCCTGCAGAGCACCAGCCTGTACCACGAGCTCCAGCGGGTGAAGGAGCAGCCCCACGTCCCCGTGGGCTACTTCTTCAACCGCATCATCGGCGAGTCCGAGCCGCTGAAGGTCATCTACCGCCTCGTCCAGAAGGCGGCCCCCACCGACGCCACCGTGCTCCTGCGCGGCGAGAGCGGGTGTGGCAAGGAGCTGTTCGCCCGGGCCGTACACGTCAACGGGCCTCGTCGGGACAAGCCTTTCATCAAGGTGGACTGTGCGTCCCTTCCCGCGACGCTGATCGAGAACGAGCTGTTCGGCCATGAGAAGGGCGCCTTCACCGGGGCCGACCACCGCGTGCCCGGCAAGTTCGAGGCGGCCGACGGTGGCACCGTGTTCATCGACGAGCTCGGAGAGCTGCCGCTGCCCGTGCAGGGCAAGCTGCTGCGCGTGCTTCAGGATCGCGAGTTCGAGCGTGTCGGTGGCACCCAGACGATCAAGGTGGACGTGCGGATCGTCGCGGCCACCAACCGTGAGCTCTCGAAGCTGGTCGCCGAGGGGAAGTTCCGGGAGGATCTCTACTACCGGATCAAGGTGGTGGAGCTGGTGCTCCCGCCTCTGCGCGAGCGGGGGGCGGAGGACATCGAACGGCTGGCCCGGCACTTCATCGGCGCGGCGGCGCGGCGGCACCGGCTGCCCGTGCCGAAGCTGAGTGCCCCGGCCCTCGAGCGGCTGAAGCGCTACCGCTGGCCGGGCAACGTTCGCGAGCTGGAGAACTGCATCGAGAGCGCGGTGGTGCTGTGCGAGGGGGAGATCCTCGAGGAGCACCTGCCCCTGCCCACGATACACGGCTCCTCGCCAGCGCCCTCGGAGCGTGCCGAGGGCGTGGTGCAGGAGGCCATGCGGGAGATGCTGCCGCTCGCCGAGGTGGAGAAGCGCTACATCCTCCACGTGCTGGAGTCGGTGAAAGGGAATCGCACCGCCGCCGCCAAGGCGCTGCGGATCGGCCGGAATACGCTGGGCAGGAAGTTGAAGGACTATGGGCTCTCGGAGGAGGGGTAGGCCAGCTCCGGCCTCTCAGGCCGCCAGCACGCAGGCCGAAGCCACCGTCAGGCCTCCCGCCGCGGCGAACAGCTTCCAGGCCCGATGCGCCAGCGCTCTTCCCGTCTCCGCACGGGCCTCGCCCAGAATCACCATCGCCGGCCCTCCCTTGCGCCCTCGCAGCTCGTAGACGCCCGGCGCCGGTCCGTTCCGCAGCTCGCCCACCACCAGGCACTCCTCGCCCAGCCTCCCCACCCGCTCGTAGGAGAGCACCCCCTCCTCGGGCCTGTCCTTCTTCGGGGCCCCGGGCACCACCCCCAGCCCGGAGCGGCTGATCCGCTGCGGTGTCAGCATCCGCTTCGGCGAGAAGCTCACCGCCGCCCGGACTCGCGTACCGCGCACCCACAGCACCGGCGCGTACGCCCGCTCCACCGACAGCAGCGAGCCCTTGCGCCCGTCCGGCAGCGCTACGCGCAGCTCCGCCTCGTAGAAGGCACACACCACTCCGCCCGGAGAGAGCAGCGTATCGCTCGAGGCCAGCCTCCCCCGGTACACGCCCCACCCCGGCGAGCAGCCCGCGCGCAGCGCTTCGACTCCCTCGTCGAGGCTCCGGGGCGCCTCCCCCAGCAGCGTGTCCGCGCTCAACCGAATCCGCGAGCCCACCACCGCCAGCCCCGCCGCCACCACCAGCAGCCCGATGCCTGCCCCGCGGCCCAGCGCTCCGGGCGTCACCCACGTCAGCGGCCCCATCCCATGACGCAACGCGACGAGCGCGAAGAGCACCGCCAGCAGTCCGAACCACACCATCGGCCACCGGGGCATGAACGCACGCGCATCCCTCCGTCCGAAGGCGAACGCGGCCACCACCAGCGCGCTCAGCCCCGTCGCATACAGAGGTGCAAGCACCCACCGCATGTCCATGGCTCCCCCCTTCCCCTGGTTCCACGGCGCCGCGCTCTTCACTTGGACGAGCCGTGCCCCCAGGTCAGGGTGCGAATGTCTCGGAGCGCCGACAAGGAGCACATGCCCTGCCTGTCCGGCTCCTCACACCCTCCAGGCCCACCGAGGTCGCTGGCGTTCAGTCCTGGGCGCCATCGGCCGCGAGCTGGCGCCGAGGCTTCTCCTGCGGAATGCCTCGCACCCGCAGACCCTCGAAGGTACAGGCGAGGTTGCGGCACCCCATCGCCACCTTCGCCACCTTCCCGTGCAGGCCCACCAGGTGCTTGCGCGCGAAGCGCTGCCCGTTGACGAAGGCCTCCACCTCTACCCCGTTCTTCCGCTGCTTCATCTGCAGCTTCACCCGGAAGGGGCCATTCGTGGGCACCGGCGTCTCGTCCTCCACCAGCGCCTCCACGTCCTGCGCGCTGTTGCCCACCACGTCCTCCCCGTCCTCGGTGACGTAGCGCCAGCTCAGCCGCATGCCCGCATCCGGAATGGCGAAGACGGATACCTGCAGGTTCTTCACCCGGAAGGCCAGCTCGCCATAGTGCTGCGCGTCCTCTGGCTGCGGCGGGTACTCGGGGCCCAGCGGGCGCACGTCCATCCGCACCTCGGCGGAGAAATCGGCCGCCGCGAAGTAGCGGCGCGCCAGGTACGCGCGGGGGATCAGCTTCCCCCTTCCGCCCGTGGCGTCATTTCCTCCCTGCTCCGCCCGGAGCTGCCCGTCCACCACCTTCCACGTCCCCGCGTGGGCGTTGATCTCCTCCTCGCCCGGGGAGAAGTCCACCTCCAGCAGGGCGCGCCCGTCCTGCCCCTCCTGGAAGCTCGAGAAGGCGAACAGATCCGTGTTCGTATTGGCCGGCCAGCTCTTCGTCCTCGTCACCGGCGCCATCAACGCCAGGCCCCCGAAGGCCAGCAGCCCCACCCCGCCCACCACCGCCAGCGGTGTGCGCGCCTTGCTCCAGCCCGCCCGCATCCGCGGCCCCCAACCTCCCTCCGAGGCTCCCTCGGACAGCGCGGACAGCCGGGGCTGAGAGGATGCGGAGACGAGCGCCTCCAGCTCGTGGCACACCTCGGAGGCCCGCGCGTAGCGCGACTCCGGCTCGTTCTCCAGCAGCCGCTCCACCACCTCGTCCACCCGAGCGTCCAGCCCCGGCACCTTCACCGACGGCGGCTTGAAGCGCCCCACCGGCAGTTCGCCGGTGAGCAGCTCGTAGAGGACCACCCCGAAGGAGAACAGATCCGCCCGCCCGTCCACGCTCCGCGCGTCCCGGCGCTGCTCCGGGGCCATGTAGTTGAGCGTCCCCATGGCCACCGCGGTGGCGGTGAGCTGCAGCCGCGAGTCCGGCTGGCGAATCCCCGCCAGACCGAAGTCCGCCACCTTCACGTGGCCCCGCCCGTCCAGCAGGATGTTCTCCGGCTTCAGATCCCTGTGGATGATCTCCTTGTCATGCGCGCACTCGATCGCCCGCGCCACCTGGAGCGCCACTCGGAGGATCTCCGGAGGGCTCAGCTCGCGCATGACGTCCCGCAGGGAGCGACCCTCCACGTACTCCATCACGAAGTAGTAGTGCTCCCCGGCCACCCCTCGGTCGATGATCTGGATGATGTTGGGGTGGTTGAGCGCCGCGAGCGCCGTGGCTTCCTTCTCGAAGCGGGTGACGAACTCGGCGTCCTTCGCCAGCCGAGGGGGCAGCACCTTCACCGCCACCATGCGCCCCAGAGAGCTCTGCCGCGCCAGCCACACCTCCCCCATCCCTCCCCGACCCAGCACCCGCACCAGCTCCAGGCCCGGCAGCTCCACGTCGCCGAGCACCGAGGCCTCCTCGTACTCTCGCTCACCCGTGGACCCGCCCCACGGCCGGGAGGGACCCAACATCGTGGCCTCCAACCCGGTGTCCTCTCTCCCGAGGTCGGGCTCCTGGCGCACCTCGAAGGAGGCACCGCAGGCACACGTCACCCGGTGCCCGCTCTCATACCCGCTCACATCGTGCGCGCGCGCGCAACTGGGACAGGCCTGGTTCATTGTCGCGGTGTGTTGGTGATCTCCAGCCCGAGCACCCGGTACGGCAGGACACCCTTCTCCTTGCCCTTCACCTGGACGGGCGGGCGCGCCTCCACGTCGAAGCCATTGCCGGCCTTCTGTACGGTGCTCTCCGTGGCCATCACCTCGCCCCCACGGGCCAGCCCGCACAGTCGCGAGGCCGTGTTCACGGCGTCGCCGATGGCGGTGAACTCGTGCCGCTCCGTGCTGCCCATGTAGCCCACGACCGCCAGGCCCGTGTTCAGGCCGATCCCCACCTCGATGGGGGGCTTGCCTACCGCCTGTCGCGTGCCGTTGAGCACCTCCACCGCGTCCTGCATCTCCAGCGCGGCCCTCAGCGCCCGCGCCGGATCATCCGGGTGCGAGGACGGAGGCCCCCACACCGCCATCACGCAGTCGCCGATGAACTTGTCCAGGTTCCCCTCGTGGCGGAACACCACCCCCGCCATCAGGGTGAAGAACTCGTTGAGCATGGACACCACCTCCTGCGGAGACTCGTTCTCCGACAGGGTGGTGAAACCGCGGATGTCCGCGAACAGGCACGTCACCTCGGCCAGGCGGCTCTGCCGCAGATCCTCCGTCTCTCCGCGAATCACCGCCTCCGCCACCGCCCGCGACAGGAAGCGGCTCAGTTCGGCGCGGGTGATGGCCTCGGTGCGGATCTGCTCGGCCAGCGCCGCGTTCTCCAGCGCGATGGCCGCCTGCGCGGCGATCCCCGAGAGGATCGTCAGATCCTTCTCCGAGAAGGCGTTGGTCTGCTGGCGCGAGTCCAGGAAGAGCACCGCCTCCAGCCGCCCCTTGGACAGCAGCGGCACCGCCATGGCCGAGCGGATGCCCTGCGCCACGATGCTCTCCGAGGAGGAGAAGCGCTCGTCGATGATGGCGTCCGCGGTGAGCACCGCCTTGTGCGTCTCCGCCACCTTCCGCAGCACGGTGTCGGACACCATCACGTTCTCCGGCCGACCCTTGCGGTGCTTCACCGCCACCGGGGAGAACTCGCCCTTGGCATCCGGCTTGAGGATGACGCCATGGTCCGCCGCCAGGAGCTGGAAGGCCACCGAGAGGATCTCCTCGAACAGATCCTCCTGGTTGCCCTGCTGGCTCACCTGCCGGTGGAACTCGTAGGCGATGCGCAGCTTCTCGTACTCGCGCTTGAGGGTGGTGAACTCCTGGAACTGCTCGGCGGGCCGGAAGTTCTGCGGCGCCTCCTGCTCCATCTGCGCCAGGAAGGCGGGGATGGAGTGCGCCTGGGCCACCACCGTCACCCGGGCTCCACCCGTCCGCTGCCCGGCCACTCCCGGCACCGGGGGAAAGGCGCCCCCCACGTCTCCGGTGTGGAAGATCAGCTTGGAGGCCCCGAGGGAGATCTCATCCCCCTCGCGCAGCCGCGCCTCGGCGACCCGCCGCCCGTTCACGAAGGTGCCGTTGGACGAGCCCAGATCCCGCAGGATGTAGTCGCGCCCCATCCGCTCGATGCTGGCGTGCTCCTTGGAGACCTCCCGATCCACGAGTCGCAGCGAGTTGGCGGGATGACGCCCTACCGTCATCAGTTCCCCAAGAGGGAACTCTCCCGTCGTTCCGTCCGCGAACCGGGCCGTCACATAGGGGCCTCGAATCGACCCTGGGCTTGAAGCGTGGGGGGAATCCTGACTCACTCTCGAGACCTCTCCGTCTCGGACACGGGCATCACCGCCCGGACACTACCAGAGCCTCCTCGGGACCGGAACGACAACGGCGTCCTGTCCACCGGGTTCTCTCAGTTTCCGTCCGGTGGTCTCCCCTGCTCTCCCTCCGGGGAGGCCGCCGGACGGGAGCCCATGGCCCTCAGATCGGGCGTCTTCAAGGCAAGCCCCACGGCTGGGTAGAGAGTGACCCCCCCCAGCTCGCGTACCTGGCCGAAGAGCTCGGGGCGGCACCAGGTGTAGCCGGCGGTGAGCTCGGCATAGAGGTGGATGAACTTGTAGCCGATGGCCAGCCCGGCGGTGGCGCCGGCGAAGTGGCTGTCCACCCGGGCAGGCAGCCGCAGTTCCAGCCCCGTCACATCCCCGCCGAGGGCCACGGCGTCCACCAGGCGCTCGTCGAGGGTGGTGTGGGCGTAGACGTACTTGGGCACCGCGTACAGCTTGAGGATGTCGCCGAAGTCCGCGCTGGCATAGAGGGGCACCTCCACGTCCCAGCGGGAGAAGTCGTCGAGCTGCACCACGTCGAGCACCTCCAGGGCGGGGCCCTTGAAGAAGTGCCGGGAGACCCCCACCCCGAGCGCGAGATCGAAGGACTTGCGCTTGTGCTCGGGCAGGGGGGAGTCGTCCGGATCGCCCCCGTGGGCCAGGCGCAGCTTGACGTCCCCGCGGAAGGAGGAGGTGCTCAGCCGCAGCCCCAGGTCCAGCTCGTTACCCTCCAGCAGGCCGGTGCGCACCGTCAGCTCGTTGTTGATGCCCGGGGGGGCGACCGCCAGCGCGACGCCCGCCGTGAGCAGCTTCTGGGCATCCTCCTCGCTCAACTGGTAGGGCTCGCCGCGCTCGATCGCGTCCTGGAT
>QKJM01000496.1 GCA_003249315.1 Archangium sp. | reverse complement strand
CCTCCGGTACTCGCCCCCGGTCTGTTACTCGTTTCAGTACCTCCTCCACCCACTCCGGCTCCGCTCCCCGCACCTGGAAGGTGAAGCCCCCTCGCTCGTGGATGGGGCCCGCCCTCCTCAGCAACTCCAGGCGTCGCTCCGCTCCTGGCAGGTTCCTCAGCGCTCGCTCCATCGCCTCGAGGTCCGGGAGCCGTCTCATCACCGCCACGCACGGCTTTCCCAGGCGCTCCGCCAGCACTGGCAGGTCCACCACGTTGAAGCCTCCGAACGCGATTCCGTCCAGCAGCACCACGTGAAGCTGCGGCAGGAACTTTCCTCCCACCAGCAGTCGGCACACCTCCTCCGTCGCGTTCCAGCCATCCTTGCGCACCCGGCCCCAGACCAGCCCCTCGAAGCGCGTGCCGCTGCATACCGCTCCCACCAGTGGCACCACCGCGCCCCTCCGCTTCACGAAGGGTGCGTCGTCGAAGCCGATGACTCGGGGCAGGGGAGGGAGGTGCATCCTGGGCCCCAGCCTGGGGGCTTCGGCGAGGAGGCGCAAGGACCCTCCCTCGCGGGACTCCCCTCCGGCCCTCGCGCTATCCTTCCCGCCATGGCGCCCTCTGCCCCCGCTCGTCTCCCGCCCCGCGTCCACCTGCTCCTCCACGGGGGCTCGCTCCTGGTGGCCGGCTTCACCTACGTCTATGGGCGCCTGGTCTGCCCCTTCATCTGCAGCCTCTCCCCCAGCCAGCTCTCCCGCACCGTCCTCCTGCTGTTCCTCTTCCACGTCCTCCTGCGCGAACTCCTGCTCCGACTCGCTCCCCTGTCCGGCAGCAGGTTCACCCCTTCGCGTCAGGCCCACCTCCTGTCCGTCGCCTCCTGGCTGGTGACGGGACTCGTCGGCTTCCTTCTTCATCGGCTGAGCTACCCGTCCTTCCCCTTCGCCAGCCACTTCAAGCTCGCCCTGGGCTACTGGCTGCTCGGCGGCGCCCTCCTCTCCCAGGTGGAGCACCTCCTCTTCGAGCGCGTCCTGCTGCCGGCCTCCGACGCCTCGCCCGCCCTCCGTCTGCGCGAGCGGCTCGGGCGCCGGCTCGTCGAGGGCTACGTCGTCTTCACCACCGTGCCGGTGCTCGTCCTGCTCCTCACCCTGATGCGCTTCATCGTCGAGCTCGGCGGCAGCCGCCGGTTCGTCCTCGAGGCCGTGCTCCTCGCCATCATCTTCACCGGCGCCGCGCTCGGCGCCGCGCTCGCCTACGGGAGCAGCCTGCGCCGGGACTCGGAGCGGCTGCTCGAGGCCGTGCGCCGCGTGGGCAGCGGCGACTTCCAGCCCTCCGTCTCCACCAGTCGCCCCGATGAGCTGGCCCTCATCGCCGATGGCATCAACGAGATGGCCGGTGGCCTGCTCCTGCGCGAGCGCATCCGCGACGCCTTCGGTCGCTTCGTCTCGCCCGAGGTCGCCACCGAGTTCATCGAGAAGTATGCCCGCCATGGAAAGGTGGCCGAGCTCGGTGGCAGCCGCCGCGAGGCGGTGGTGCTCTTCAGCGACCTGCGTGACTTCACCCCCCTCTCCGAGTCGCTTCCCCCCGAGGCCCTCATCGAGGTGCTCAACGGCTACTTCGCGGAGATGGTGGCTGCCATCAGCCAGCATGGGGGCATGGTGGACAAGTTCATCGGAGACGCGGTGCTCGCGGTGTTCGGGCTCACCGAGGGCCCCGGCCCTCGCCCCGAGGCGGCGGCCGTCTCCGCCGCGTTGGAGATGCGCAGGCGCCTGGCGCAGTACAACGCACGGCTCGCCGAGCGTGGGCTCCACCTCCAGTCGGGTATCGGCATCCACTCGGGAGAGGTGGTGGCGGGGTATCTCGGGAGCACCGATCGGTTGGAGTTCACCGTTATCGGCCACACCGTCAACGTCGCCGCGCGAATCGAATCCCAGGCCCGGGAGCCCCGGCCTCCGTTGCTCTTCAGCCGCGAGGTGGCCAGGCACCTGGGCGACTCCTTCTCCGTCACCGATGTGGGCTCGGTGGCCCTCAAGGGCGTGGCCGGGGAGATACCCCTCTTCACCGCCGAGGATCCGGGCGTCACGCGGGCTGCATGAGGCGCTGTCAGAGGGGGGCTTCTTTCCGAGCCTTCTCCGGGCGGTGGTGGGCACCGAGCGCATGCGCTCAGCGGTACGCGTTGTCTGACACCTTCCGTGGACACCATTCGGAGGCAGCGTCGGGGCCTCATCGAGTAGGGGCAGTCAATGTTGATGCCATCATCCGCTGCGAAACAAGCTATAATTCGATGATGGCTGGAGAACGAAGAAGAACCTGCATTTTGAGCATGGTCAAGCAGGTATCCTTGTGGCAGCGAGTTCTTGGAGCGGCGTTGCTACCTGTGTCTCTTGTCTGGGGCGGGTGCGCAACTCCTGTTTCGCGTCAGCAGGGGACGCCGATGAAAACGAGCTGCCCTGATTCGATTGAGTTGCCCACTGTTGAGGAGTGTCTCGAGGAGGTCTCTGGAATAAGCGAAGAACTCCTCATGTCGTGTATGCGACGCCAGTGTCGTGAAATCACAGTGACGTGTAGCGAGTGGACTCGAATGGAGTGCAGGGCGCAGAGCCAGGTTCTTCGTAGCACCGTGCTTGCGTTTACGCTCACGACCTATCATGGCACGCTCCATCGATTCTATCCGGCCAGCGAAATCCACTGGTGCGAGGAGTCGGCGTCGCGCGAGTGCGTCAGCAAGGCGGTAGTTCATGAGCTGGCGCATTCGTGTGGCTGGGACCATGGTCAAGGTCTGAACGTGCCTGGAAATGACATTGAGCGCGAACCGCTCCTAGAGTGTGCATGTGTTGATGAAGACGGCATGGGGATGTCATGTCAGTGAACCGACCGATGCTGGGAGCAGCTTCTCTTCTCTTGCTGGCAGCCTGTACTGGGCTGCCCTTCTTTAAATGGGAATCTCCATCACCCCCGGGGGCTGGGGCCAATGGGGACGCAGGGAGCGCCGTCGAGGGTCTGGAGGCTCCACCGCCCACCCTGCTGGAGGTGCAGGACATTCATTATGATGGGTTGAACCTCTCGGGAAGAGTTCTGATCAGCCCCGTTTCTGGCCTGCTGCGTCTGGACAGGCGGCTTCTCCCAACCATCCATGTGAATGTCGGGCGCGTGTCGAATTGCATCCCAGGACAGCCCGTTACGTCCATCAGGACGGATGCTCTCGCGCCGTTGACCCGTCCAGAGCACCTGCTGCTTCTCGAGCCGGGCTACTGGTATGGGACCGAAGTGCGCTTCAGACTGTTCAGTGAGCACTTCACCGGGCTCGGGCCGGAGTGCATCGAGACCAACGTCTCTGTCCTGTCCTTCGACGGCCAACCCGTTGCAAGCAAGAGCATCCGGGCTCTGCGCGCCCTGCCTGAGACTTCAGATGGGGGGATGCCGGAAAACCCATGACCAGGTCGTTCGTCAACATCGACATGGAGGGGTTCTGGGAGGGGAGCCGCTTCTACGAGCGATGGGAGGAGACCGTTCGAAGGTGCGCCCCTTCCTCGTGACTATCGGGCGTCACCATGTCGATGCACTTCGACTTCGTCGTGGAGGAACTGGCGGCGGCCGTTCGTCGCGCAGAGTCCGCGGGGCCAGACGGGGGGAGTTGCGTGAGTTCGCGTGGGGCCAGATCGCCCTCCTGTCGGACCCCTTCGGACACGGCCTCTGCCTGCTGGCGTTCATGGGGCGCCGGGACGACGGGCTCGCGAACGGCTGAAGGGGCCTCCGGCAAGGTGTCTGTCACCTTCCTCTGAACTTCGAGAGCAGGCCCACGTTCTTGCGATCCGTGTCGGTGAGTCATGTTAGGCTCCGTCACTTCGGAGGTTGGGACGCATGGGCGATGCGGAAGGAGCGCCGGGGGGGAACACCTGGCGGAAGGCGCGGGAGAGGCGGCGGGCGAGGTGGTTGTGCAGCGTGCAGGCGCGGGAAGTGGCGCTGCCGCGGGGGGGGGAGACGGTGGGGGGCTTCGTGCTGGAAGCGAAGGTGGGGAGCGGGGGGCATGGCACCGTGTACCGGGCCCGGCGCGGCGGGCGGTTGTACGCGGTGAAGTTCCTCTATCTGCCGCGGGTGGGGGAGTGGGCGCAGCGGGAACTGGACGTCATGCTGCGGCTGCAGCGGGTGGGCCAGGGCGGACTGGAGGGCCATGGGCGGTGGCCGGACCGGGCGCCACTCTTCCAGTTCATCGCCATGGAGTACGTGCGGGGCCTGCCGTTGTACGAGTGGGCGCAGCGGCACAACCCCTCGGCCCGGCGGGTGGCGGAGCTGCTGCGGCTCCTGGCGTTGCAACTGACGGTGACACACGCGGTGGACGTGGTTCATCGGGACGTCAAGGGGGAGAACATCCTGGTGGGCGAGGAGGGGAGGCCGGTGCTCGTGGACTACGGGGTGAGCACCTACTCGGGAGCGCCGCATGTGACTGGCCTCCGGGTGCCGGGCTCGTGGCACTACCTCAGCCCCGAGGCCATGCGCTTCGAGCGCCAGCGCCAGGGCGAGGAGCGCTACCCCGCCACCCGGAGTGACGACGTGTGGGCGCTCGGCGTGGTGCTCTACAGGCTGCTGACGAATGTCATGCCCTTCGATGGGATGGACCCGGATGGCCTCGAGCTCGCCGAGTCCATCGTCAGCGAGGAGCCCGTGCCGCCGCACGTCCTCAATCCGCGCGTACCGCGGGCGCTGGGCGAGCTGTGCATGCGCCTGCTGGAGAAGGCACCCGAGGCGCGGCTGGCGGACGCCTCGGAGCTGGGCGTGGCGCTGGAGGGCGTGCTGGCGGGAGCGGACGCGGCCTGGGAGGCAACGCTGTGCGATCCCTGGGGGCCGGACGCCGCGCCCACTCCGGAGGAGGTGCTCCTGGCTACGGAGGAGCGCTGGGCCCGGTGGGCGCGGTTGGAGGCGTATGAGCGGCACCACCCCCGGCGTGGGCAACCTCCCGCACTGGGTGAGCCCTCCACGCCGCTGCCTCCCACCGTGACAGCACCGCCCACTCCCGTGGGGATGGTGACGCCAGCACCCTCGGCTCCCTGGTCGCTGCGCGGGTGGGCCGCGGTGGTGGGGGCCGTGCTCGGGCTGGGGATGCTCTTTGCCGCCGGGTACTTCCTGTCCCTCCGCGCGCCGCGAGGCCCCTCCGTGGCGACGCCGGTGGCGTCCTCCTCTCCCGGGATGGCTCCGGTTCCGCCCAGGTCGGAGACGCCAGCCATCGTGTCCAGCCAGGAATTGGCGCTCGCTTCCACCTCGCCAGAAGGTGTGTGGGGCGCAGCGCCCCCGAGGGCGGAAACCCCTGCGCCCGTCGCCAGTGCGACGCCCTCCCAGGACAGCACGAGCGTGAAGACTCCGCCGCAGACGCCCCCTCGGAAGAAGACGAAGAAGTCCTCCCGCCGCCTCGCCAGGCTCGTGAGCACGGCCGCCACTTGCACCGTCCTCACCGGCTGCCTCCCCGCTGCCCAGGTGCGCCCCTCTCCCGCCGTCGAGGCCTGCCCTGACGGTTCGCTGGAGGCCATGAGCAAGCTGCACATCTCCACCGGGCGCATGGCGCATGCCGTTTTCACGAATGAGCATTCGGGACTCATGCCCGTGCGCGAGGGAGCCATCACCGTGGAAACCATTGAGGAACTCGGGCAGTTGCCTCAGGGCACCTCGCTGACCGGGCAGCTCTTCTTCCGCGAGGGTCGCGTCCACGGTCGCTTCACCCAGGCCCGCCTGCCTGACGGAGACCCCCTCCCTGTCTGCCTGATCGCGTGGGATGGTCCGGATAAACAACCTGGGCTTGGGACAGTGGGCGAGGTCGGACCTGAGACTGCCCAGGTTTCGACGACCCTGGCGGTGATGGCGGTGCAGCGCTTCGAGTAGTGCGGGTCAGGGCCGAGGCGCGGGTCAACGTCAGGGGTCTCTGGTAGGGTGATTGACTCTGGAGGTCATCTCCCCATGCCAGCGCTCTCCCCTGTTGTCCCTCTGCTGTTCGTACTGTTCACGAGTGCTCCTGTCGTCGCGCAGCCTTCGTCCGGCCACCGGGATGTTTCGGGTGTGCGCCGCATCGAGCTGCGTGCGGATGCACCCGGTGAGGGGCAGGTGGTGCGTATCAGCCAAGGCCGCACCACTACGCTCCTCTTCGACATGGTGCTGCTTCGGGGCTGGGTGGAACTGGAGGGGCGTGAACTCTTCCGGCTGGTGTCAGTGGGGGAGGACGGCCGGGTGCTCACCTTGCTGCCAGCGGGTGAGCTCGAGCCTGGAAGACAATTGAGGCTCCGGGTGCGCTTCGCGGACAGCGCGGTGCCGACGAACGCGGAGTTCCTTCTGGTGGTGCATCCTGCCTTGGCCGAACAGCAGGTGGAGGTGTATCGGCAACCGAACTCGGCCGAGTCCTACCGACAGGAGGCCCGGGAGGCCCGCACGGCGGCGGAGCGGTGCGAGGCGGAACTGGCGCGGATGAGAGGGGCACGAGAGCTGCCGGACGGACTCACCGGCATGCTGGAGGCGGGGCTGATGAACGGAGAGGGCGTCACCTCCAAGCTCATCTGGCCCGGCAGGGGGTTCACCCGACCACCCGGGGAGGTCCTCGAGGTGGGGTCGGCTATGTCCTACCGTGCGCGGGGGCGGATGGCGCTGGATTTCAGGGTGCGGAACCCGGGCGAGGAGCCGTGGCGGGCGGCGGGCGCGGAGTGGGTGGGGGAGGGCGGTGCGCGGCTGCGGGCGCTGCGAGTGCGGAACGTGCCGGAGCCCGTCTCTCCCGGCCAGGAGTGGCAGCGCGTGGTGGTGGAGGCCGAGTGGGTGGAGGACTCGCCCCGGGGCCCGTACACCCTCCGGCTCTGGGAGGAGTCGGGGGCGCGGAGTGTCACCCTCATGGGCTTTGTTGTCCAGTAGAGCGGCGTGGTGGAGATACTGCCGCCGAGTCCCCGAACAGCCAGATTGGATTGGCGCGCTGCGGCCCGGGGCACTCCGGGCTCATCCACCGCTATCATGGAATGCCTGGAGCAACTCCGAGGCCGTCATCGATGAAGTCACCCGCACTTCGCCATTCATGCTCTCGTCGCAGAAGAGCAGGGACACATGCGAGGGCACGAGGGAGCGGTACCACTGGACGAACTTCGCAAGTTCCCGAAGAGGGGCACCCTCAAAGGTCATGGAACCCCTCGTCTTGTGAAGCAAGCCCTCCAATCGCGAATCAGCCATGGGAACAGAGAACTCCAGATCATAACTCCTCTCGGGATTGGAGATTTGCTTCACCGTGGCGCCGGGCCATCTCGCGTTCAGGAACGAAGTGAATTCAGATGCGGATGGCAAGACCCCGCCTTCCGCGATGATGAGGAATTTCATTCATCTTCTCCTCGCCTCAGGGGCGAACAACGACATCGCCTGGAATGCCGAATTTCTTCATGAGTGATTCGAAGAGGGGAACAGCTCTGCGGTCGTTGACAATTACCTCGAGTTCCACGGCAGGAGTGTCGGGATCTTTGATGACGGCGGCGTATCGCGCGAACTCATCCGTGAGTGCGTCCAGAATCATGGTTCTGGCAGTGTCGCCACATTTCGATCCAGTAATAAAAGGGCTTCTCTCGGCATCGCCTACGTGTTTGACCTCGAGGAGCCTCGCCCTATCCAGGTGGGCGCCATCCGCCCATACATCCTCTCCTCCTCCAGAGACCTGCATTTCCTCCGGCCCCGCATGCTTGCGCTGGTATCTGTAGGCCGCTGAGTCCTCTCTGGCAGGCCGCCGTTTCGACTTTCCAATCCACGCCTTGAAGGCCTTGAGGTCCACCTTCTTGGGCTCAATGCCCGGCGCTGGCGCCCGTCCGCCTGTCGAGCGTGACCCCGAGGCCGCCAACGCGGGCGCCACCCCTGTTCCAGGCACGACACCCGGGATGACGCCTGCGGGGCTGGCCGCGGGGGCGCCAACGGCCACCGGTACGGGCTCGGGCAGCGGCAGCGAGGGGGGCTCGCCTGGCCCTGGCCTTTTCTGCACCTTGCCGGGCACCTTCTTCATCAGGAGAAACGTCACGACGCTCACGCCCACGACGGAGACGGCTCGCGCGAGGTGCATCGCCGCCATGTCGAGGCCCGCCTCATCGCTCGCGTCGGTTGCGTACTTGACGTAGTTCCACAGCGAGTCCTTCACCGCAGCGGTTTGCGCCGCTGCCATCACTACGCCCAACGTCAGCAGCGCCACGTCCACAGCCTGACCGAGCACGGGAATGCCCTGGGTGCCAACCCAGGCAGCGGTCATCGTCCCCACGAGCGCCAGGCTCTCGGGAGACAACATCACCTGCACTTCCTTCATCGTCTCCCCAGGCAGCTTTTCCAGAGCTCGAACGAAGGCACGGCAGAGCTTCTCCGACTTCTCCATCGTCTCGACGGATTGGGGCCGCGCATGGCACAGTCCATCCTCCGGCAACAGAGGATGACTCTCACGGATGTAGCTCCTGACCGAGTACGACGCCGCGTGGACGTGGCTCACGCCAGCACCATGCTACCTCATGAGCGCCCTTCGCGGGGCGACAAGAGAGTGGACCTTGCCGTACGAAGTCTCTGACTCGACTTTCGCCATTTTGAGGAGAGCAAGCGGGTAGACGAGCAGGCGAGCGAGCAGAGGAGGAAGCGGCCAACGTAACTGGTTGAGACGTCGACCAAGACTTTTCTCGTCCAGCCACTGATGACCGCCCCCTCATTGAACACGCTGCTATCGACGCTTCTGCTTGTCAGCCCCGCCTTCACCCGCCCCTCGTTCCGCCGCTTCCTCACCCTGTTTGCAGGCTGGGTACGCACCACCGGACTGCACGCCGTCACCGAGTCGCTGGTGGTTGCCGGCGTCTCCGGCACGCTCCACCACGCGGCCTTCCATCGTTTCTTCTCCCGTGCTCGCTGGTGTCTGGACGAGGTGGGGCACCTGCTGCTGTCGAGCCTGGTGGCGCTCGTGCCGGGACCGCTGCGCCTGGTGCTCGACGACACCCTATGCACCCACAAAGGGCCCAAGGTGTTCGGCCTGGGCGTTCACGTCGACCCGGTACGCTCCACGCGGCGCAGGCGCCTGCTCACCTTCGGTCATGTGTGGGTGGTCGTGGCCGTGCTGGTGCCCGTGCCCTTCTCCCAGCGAGTCTGGGCTCTGCCCATTCTCTTCCGCCTCTACCGTACCCAGGCCGACTGCCAGAAGCACGGAGAGCCGCACCTGAAGAAGACTCAACTGGCACGACAGATGGTGGAAATGGTGTCGCGCTGGCTGCCGGACAAACCGCTCGAGCTGGTCGCCGACTCCGCCTATTCCTGCCGGGAGGTGTTGCGCAACCTGCCCCAGGGTGTCGTCTTCGTCGGGGCCATGCGCGCGGATTCAACGCTGCACCGTCCTCGCACGCGCAAGTGCCGCTCGCCCCGCACGGGCCGTCTTCTCACTCGCGACATCCGCCTGCCCACGCCCGAGCGGATTGCCCGGGACGCGAAGGTGCCCTGGTGCTCCATGACCGTCACCCTCTATGGCGAGTCCAAGGTACTCCAGTACAAGGAGTTGGTGGCCCGCTGGTACCGCTCCGCTGGCAAACCACTGCTCAAAATCATCATCGTCAAAGTACCCCGCGGCGAACTGCCCTTGCGCGTCTTCTTCTGTACGGACCGCACGCGCACGGCTCTTCAAATCATTGAAAGCTACGCCTGTCGTTGGGCCATCGAGGTGCTCTTCCGCGACCTCAAGCAACTGCTGGGTTTCTCCGCCTCTCGTGCTCGCTCTCGCCTGGCGGTGTTGAGGACGGCTCCGTGGGTAGGGCTCTGCTATACCCTGCTGGTGCTCTGGTGCATGCAGCCGGGCCTTGGTACCTCACACGTGGCTCTCCCAATCCGCCCCTGGTACCGCACCAAGCGCACCGTCAGCTTCGCCGACATCCTACGCATTGCTCAGCGTACCCTCTCCTCTGTCGACTGGACGGATGTGCGCCCTCTGCTCGCCAAGGCGCACTGCTCCCTACCTCCTCCAGCGGCAATAGCCGCCTGAAATGTCCCTCGGACCTGCCCCAAAATGGCGAAAGTCGAGTCAGACGACTCGTCCGGGCAAGGTGTCGGAGAAGGTGTCAGACGATTCGTCCAGACGATTCGTCCAAGCCCGGGCAAGGTGTCGGGCAAGGTGTCAGACGAATCGTCCGGACGACTCGTCCGGCCCAGGGAGGGCAGATGGGAGCCCTTTGACACCTTCCCGGCGGAGTGCCATTGTGCAGGAGCCCAGGGGGGCCGGGCAGTGTGCGGTGTGATACCGCGATGCGGGAGCCTCGATGCGCTTTCAGCCTCACCCCAGGGACGCAGGTCATGGCCGGCCGAGTCGATTTTGATGAAGAATCGCTGTGGCCGCTGCTTCTCGTTGGCTACGTGGGTACGCCCTCTCCGGAGCAGCAGGAGGTATACCTCGGCCGCTTGAGAGCATGCCTCCAGCGGGGGGAGAAGTACGTCAGCATCATCGACACCCGCTCCTTCACCGGTGTCCCCGGCCCGCAGCGCCACCGCATGGCGCGGTTCCTGAGAGAGAACGAGGAGCTCTTCCGACGGGTGACGCTCGGCACCTGCCTCCTCATCACCTCGCCCATGGTCAGGCTGGTCGTGAGCGTCATCTTCCACCTCAAGCCCATGCCCACTCCATACTACGTCGCTCCCTCCATGGAGGCGGCGCTGGACTGGGTCATCGGTCGCATGGAGGCCGCGGGACTCACCGAGGAGGCCGAGCGCATCAGGCAGCACGCCGAGCGCCTCGCCTTCAGACGGGCGGGCTGAGAACCTCTGACGCCGCAAGCCCATATCAACGGCGCGAATACGTCCATGAACATCTCCATGGGCGTCGACATCCCCGGCTCGAAGTCTTCGTCACCCGGGTGCCGCTTCCTCCTTATCGTGATGCGCCGCGTTCGTGGCATGAGGAGGCACACAAATGATCAAGCTCTTCCGCAGCACGAGCATCAACGGGGCGTCCGACAAGGTATGGTCTCTCATCCGCGGCTTCAACGGGCTGCCCAAGTGGCACCCCGGAATCGTCCGAAGTGAGCTCGAGCCCGGCCACGCCGAGCAGGAGGTCGGAGCCATTCGCGTGTTGACGCTCGGCGATGGTGGCACGGTGGTGGAGCGGCTGCTGGCCGTCTCGGACCTCGAGCACTCCTACACGTACGCCATCATCTCGGCCCCGTTCCCCGTGTCCAACTACGTGGCGACCTTGCGCGTGCTCCCCATCACGGATGGGCAGCGCACCTATGTCGAGTGGACCGCCGAATTCGACACCCCCGCCGACAAGGAAGAAGAGATGCGACAGCTCGTCGGCGACGACGTCTTCCAGGCGGGTTTCGATGCGCTGAAGAAGCACTTCTGAATCACACCGCCACCGGGGAGTCGAGCTCCGCCCCCCACTCGGAGGACACATCCTCCACGCGGGCCACACGCCGCAGCTCGGGGAACCGCCACGCCCAGAGCGCCACCACCAGCAGCGTGCCCACGCCTCCGAGCACCACCGCCCGCGTCGCGCCGAACCACTCGGCCGTCACCCCCGACTCGAACTCCCCTAGCTCGTTGGAGGCGCCGACGAAGACCATGTTCACCGCGCTCACCCGCCCGCGCATCTCCGGGGGCGTGGCGAGTTGCACCAGCGTGAGGCGGATGACCATGCTCACCATGTCCGCGGCGCCGAGCATCACCAGGCACAGCAGCGACAGCCACAGGTGGCGCGACAGACCGAAGCCGATGGTGGCCATGCCGAAGAGGGCCACCGAAACGAACATGATGACCCCGGCATTCTTGCGCAGCGGAAAGAAGGCCAGCGAGACAGCCATCAGCGCGGCCCCCACGGCGGGAGCGCTGCGCAGCAACCCCAGCCCCCACGGCCCGGTGAGGAGGATGTCCTGGGCGAAAACCGGCAGCAGGGCCACCGCCCCACCCAGCAGCACGGCGAACAGGTCCAGCGAGATGGCGCCGAACACCACCTTCTGCCGCCCCACGTAGCGCAGGCCGGCGACGAGCCGATCCCAGGAGCGCGTGGAGTGCTCCATGCGGCCGGTGCGCACCTCCATGGAGGCGATCCCGAGGACCGCGGCCCCCATCATCAGCGCACAGAGGGCATACACGCCCGCGGCCTGCAGTGGGCCATACAGCAGGCCCCCGAGCGACGGGCCGACGATGGTGGACACCTGGAAGATGGTGGAGTTGAGGGCCACCGCGCTGGAGAGGTGCTCGGCGGGCACCAGGTGAGGGACGAGCGAGTGGGCCGCCGGCCCGGTGAAGGCACGCGCCACCCCCAGCAGCACCAGCACCCCGTAGAGAGGCCACACGGTGGACACGCCCCCCCACGCCAGTCCGAAGAGGAGCAGCGCACACAGCGCGAGCGCCGAGAAGCTGACGAGCAGGACGCGGCGCCGATCGAAGCGGTCCGCGGTGTCGCCGGTGACGAGCGAGAGGAGGATGGCGGGCAGGAACTGGGCCAGCCCCACGTAGCCCAGGTGCAGGGGGCTCTGGGTGAGGCTGTAGACGTGCCAGCCCACGGCGACGGACTGCATCTGCACGCCCAGGACGAGGAGGAAGCGGGCCACCTGGTATTTGCGAAAGTCGGGGGCCGCGAGCGCCGCCCGAGGCCCCACCGCGGCGACCGCCGAGGCTGTGTCCATGACAGGCACATATCCCTGTCCGCCATGCGTCACCAGCCCCGGAGGGTGGAGACAGGCGAGCCGGAAGAATGCTTTGAATAACCTCGGTTGGTGGCCGTCCGAGCAGGACGTCACCCCTATCCGACCCAGGAGGACCCCGTGCCGACCCTCAGGAAGCTTCTCTGTGCCGCATTCGTAGCAGGCGCATTCCTCGCCTCGGGGACGGCGGAGGCGCGCTTCGGCAAGAGCTCGTCCTCGAAGCAGGAGGAGAAGAAGGAGCACACGAATAACTCCGAGGGGAAGAAGACCCACGACGCCTCGCCGGTGAGCTCGAAGCGGAGCGACGACTGCTGCCGGGACTCGGGCGGCTCCTCGCGGCGCAGTCGCTCGGGAGGGAGTGTCGTCATCGTCGACGCGGGCCCACGGTACCGCCCGTCCCTCGCACGGGCGGCGCGCTATCGGCGAGCGCCGGAGCCGGCCACGGAGGTGATGCTGCGGATGGGGATGGAAGGGCAGGCGCTACGAGACGGGGCGGCGGGCTCCCTCTCTCTGGGGATGGAGGGCATGCGGTGGGGCGTGTCCGGAACGGCGACCTCCCTGGCGCTGCTGGCGGACGACGGGACGGACGCGGTGGACCGCATCCACCTGCTGGGGGCGCACCTGACGTATGCGCTCCTCACGAGCGAGCGGGGGCGGCTGAGGGTGGAGCTGGGAGCGGCCTCGGCGCACGCGCCGGACATCACCTTCGTGGGCCCGAGTGTGGCGGCGTCCTTCGAGCGGTGCCTCTTCTGGACGTTGGACCTGGAGGGGCGGGCGCAGCTCGTGCCGCTGCCGCACCTGCAGCTCGACACGCAGGTGGGACTGGCCATGCACATGGGGTCGCTGAGCGTGCGCGGCGGCTACAGGATGCTGGTGCTGGACGACCGGGGCCTGGTGGACGGCGTGCAGCACCGGGACACGATGGCCGGCCCCTACCTGGGCCTGGGCCTGAACTTCTGACGAGGTGAGGGCCTCACGCCCCCACCCCACCGTGAAGCGACTCAGCCTCCGGACAGGCCCCCGGAGACCTCCTCGACGGGAGCCGGAGCGGGAGCACCGGCCTCGCCCTTCTTCGCGCGGCGCCTGGGCGGAGGCGCCAGCTTCGGCGGAGTGCCAAAGAGTCGCTCGTAGGTGTCCGGGGTGTTGATGTTGACGACGACGCCCGGGTCCTTCACGGCGATGCGGCGGATCTGAAAGTCGCGCAGGGCACCCTCGAGCTGCGTCTCGCCGGAGTCCTTCCCGCGCAGACGCTCGGCGGCGGGGCGAGAGAGGACCACGGGGTAGCCGGCGGCGCCCTCGAACTCGGGGCGGAGCCCCTCGGTGGAGTCGCCCAGCGCCTTGATGAGGGACTTGAGGGTGGAGGCCCGCAGGGCGGGCATGTCCACCGGCTGGAGGAGGATGACGTCCGCCCCCTCCGCGAGCGCCGCTTCCAACCCCGTCTTCACCGACGCGAGCTGGCTGTCCTCCCACCGCTCGCTCTCCACCAGGTTGAGGGAGGGGTGCTGCTCCCTGACGGCCGGAGCATCCTTGCCGATGACGCCGATGACCGCACACCCCGCCTTGCCGAAGGTCGACGTCAGCGACTGGAGGAAGCTCCTGCCCCCCTCGTGCTCGATGAGCGCCTTCGGATAACCCATCCGCCTGGCCTCGCCCGCGGCAAGGATGATCGCCACTGCCTTCATTCCACGCCTCCTTGGCCCCCTTCGGTTCCGATGAGGGGGCGCACCGGCTACACGCTGGCAAGCGTGGGGCGATCTGACCGCGAACTTCGAGGCAGCGCGTCGGGAAGGCAGCAGTTGCAGCGGGTGGGATGTTCACCAGCCATGGAAGTGCTACGCCTTCCATCCATGAGCGAACTGCCAGCCTTCATCGCCCGACAGTACCCGTACCGCTCCCACCACCTCCCCACCCGTTTCGGGAGGATGCACTACGTGGACCAGGGAACAGGCCGGCCGGTGCTGCTGCTGCACGGCAACCCCACCTGGTCCTTCCTCTATCGCAAGGTGATTGCGGGCCTGGAGGGAGACCCCTACCGGGTGGTGGCGCCGGACCTCATCGGACTGGGGCTGAGCGACAAGCCGCGCTCCGTGCAGGAGCACTCGCTGAGGCGGCACGGCGAGGCCTTGCTGGAGCTCGTCGAGGCGCTGGACTTGAAGGACGTGGTGCTGGGAGTGCAGGACTGGGGCGGGCCGATGGGCGCGTGGATGGCGGCGCGAGCGGGAGGCCGGGTGACGGGGCTGGTGGTGATGAACACCTCCCTCCTCTCGCCTGAGCGCTTCCGTACCACGAAGTTCCATCGTTTCTCGCGAATGCCTGTGGTGAGCGACGTGGCCTTCCGACTCTTCAACTTCCCCATCCCGGTGCTGGGCAGGGCACAAGGGGACCCGGGCTCCATCTCCGGGGACGTGGCGCGCGCGTACGCCTGGCCGCTGCGGCGAGTGAGGGACAGAGAGGCGCCACTGGCCCTGGCGCGCATGGTGCCCAGCTACCCGGAGCACCCCACGGTGGCGGAGATGGTCGCGGGGGACGCATGGGCGCGCGGCTTCTCGGGGCCGGTGGAGCTGGTGTGGGGGATGAAGGACCCCATCCTCGGCCGGGCGCTGAAGCGCCACCGCGAGGTGTTCCCCCAGGCCCGCGTGACGGAGACCCAGGCGGGACACTTCCTCCAAGAGGAGGTTCCCGAGGAGATCATCGCCGCCATCCGCCGGGTGGCCGAGGCGCTGCGGGGTTGAGCAACTGACGCCCTCGCGGGCTCGGCCTACACGGCTGCACTTCGCCGGGCGCTCGACAGGTCCTCCTCCCCGCTCTCGGTGAAGCGCCGCGCCAGCTCGACTCGGCCCTCCGCCCCGTGCTCCAACAGAAAGGCCCGCTCCGAGGGCCGCAGCGCCTTGACAGTGACGAGTCGCACATCGCCGAAGGGGGTGGCGAAGTGCCTCGGCAGCGTGCGCGACTCCACGCCCATCAGCACGGCCGCCCGGCCCTCCTGGGTGACGAAAGCGCCAGGCAGACCCTCCCCGGATACATCCAGGGAAAAGAGGCCCGCCTCCACCTGCTCGCGCACGTTCTCATTCCTCGCCACCTCCTCCGCGACCCTCTCGAGCAACCTGAAGAGCCAGCTCTCCTCGACTGACGGGAGGGACTCATCCACCTCCATGGCGAGTTCCAGACCGAAGCCCACCGAGGGCTCCATCCGGGCGATGAACGGATCCGAGAGCCCATGAGTAACGAGCAGGGTGCGCCCTCCCTCCCGGTGAATCACGCGCCAGAGCTGCCTTCGACCCGGCCAGGAGCTGTCCGCGGCAGCGGGGGTGACGGCCGACTTGTCCAGCCTCCCGAAGGTTCGCCACGCTGTTTCACGAGCCACATTGGCCTCCTGCAGCAGCTCGCGACACCGCCGGTCGCGTACGCGATCCTCCTCTCTGATGGGGCTGGGGCCGGTCACCTCCTCGAACTTCAGTCCCGTCACGCCAGTGCGCTCGAGAGCCTCCTTGACGTCCTCGGCGACGATGAGGGTTCCCCTCCAGCCCCAGGTACGGAATACCTTGGCGTCACCCACCTTCGTGGGATCGATACGCAGGCCGTACACGCCCCGATACTGACCGACCCTCTCGGGCCGCCCATCCTCCGGCTTCCAGTACCGCACCTCCGCGGACGCCTCATCATCGATACACTTCACGAGGCATGTGACATTGAGCAGGAAGTAGGGCTCTGGCCGCGACTCCACCTCCACCGGAAAGAGCTGGACGTCACCAGGAGTCACTTCGGACAAAACGGTGGCCACCTTCCGGGAGACCACGGGAAAGCCTCCGTCGTCTACCAGTGAGAAATCGAGTGCCGTTCCCGGGTGGTAGATGGGGACTCGCAGGTGCCCCTCCACCTGGGTGGACTCCCCACGCATGAACTGCCGCGACTCCACTTCCTGCCCCTGCGCATCCATGGGATTGCCCAGCAACCAGCGCCCAGGGTGGCTCATGTCCTCGGCCAGCTCGAAGTACCTCTTTCCCATGCTCCTCTCCTCGCCTCACGGAGTCCGGGTGATCAGCTTGTTGAGTTCGGAACCCACCTCAAAGATTTCCTCGGCGATGCTCCGCAATTCCCGGGTCAATGCTTCGCGACACTGCGCCGTGGTTTCGCAGTCCTCCACCGCATCCTTGAGTCGCCGATAGACCACCTTGTGGTACGCCTCGGGATGAGGACCCTTGTGTCCCGGGATTCGAACCTTGTTCGCCGGATCCTCCATCGACATGCCTGCCCGGTCGAAGAGCCTCCTGAACCGCTGCGTCCAGGGACCACCGCGCAGGGTGGACTTCTCGTTCTCCACGGTGGCGATGTGGTGGATGTCGCCCTCCTGGCCTCCCCG
>QKJM01000323.1 GCA_003249315.1 Archangium sp. | reverse complement strand
CCGCAGGTGAGCGTCATCGACACGGACTTGCTGCCATGGTCATCCGCGCCCAGCGTGCCGCTGTCCAGCTCGAGGACCTCCAGGTCCACCGTCACCGTCTTCGAGTCCGTCACCGAAACGGTGTTGATCTGCCTGTTGAGGGTGTACCAGGGCGCGTCCGAGCCCGGAGAGAGCGAGAGGTAGGTCGAAGTGCTCGGCACGGTGATCTCGGTTCCGCCCTGAAAGGCGGTGAAGCGCACCTCCATCTTGCCCTCGAAAGCGCCCTGCCCGTCGATGGCCCGCACACCGGTGACGGCGAGGCGGTACTGGCAGGAGGTCAGCGCCTGCTGGCTCTCGCCCATCATCTCCACCGCGTCCAGCTCCGTCTCCGGACCGCACCCCACCATCAGACCCACCGCCGCCAGCACCCCCACTACCCGCTTGAACGTGTTTCCTTGCTCCATGGCTCTCAGTCTCCTCTAGCGCAATGCGCCCCCTGTCTGCCGGCCGGCACTCCCCCGGACCACTCCAGAAAAGCGCCTTTCCGGTCATTCGCGGAAAACGAGCTCAAGGTGACAGAACCTCCCGGAAAGCACAAGTAGTTTCAGTTCAAAATTATGACTCCATCGAAAAGTGGCTCGCACCTGTCCCGCGGCCGCTCTCCGGGATGCGGGGTCAGAAAGCGGAGCAGTCCGCCCCGAAGTATCGAGTGTCGTAGGAGTCCCGCACCGTCACGGTCGAGGTGACGGGGAGGAGTCCCGTGCGCCAGACAGGGACGGTTGGCGGCGCGTCGCACTGGCCGTTGTCAGCCCGCACCACAACCAGGTGCAGAATCTCTCCCTCGTGGGGCGAGTACCCGTTGCCCAGGAAGGTCAGATCTCGCTTCGGGCTCTCCGTGTTCCACAGGCGGCAAGACCGAGCACGAGGGGTGCGCCAGGCAGCACTGCACGAAGTTCGGGATGCATTCGAGGATTCTCCTCTGTCCATGCACGGAGGCCAACCGAGCCTCCCGTCAGGGACGGCGAGCGGGCGCCGTCCCTGCGCGGCAATGAATGACAAGGAAGACACCATGTCCCGCACCATCATCATCGGAGACCTCCACGGGTGCTACGACGAGGCCCTGGAGTTGCTCGACCGGGTGGGCGCCACCTCCAGCGACCGCATCATCTTCACGGGTGACCTGGTCGACCGCGGCCCCATGCGCCGCGAGTGCGTCGAGCTGGCCATGCAGCACGAGTCCGTCCTCGGCAACCACGAGGAGAAGCACCTGCAGCAGCGCCGCCGCAAGGACGCCGACCTCCTACCGGACCATCTGGAGACCCGGCAGGCGCTCGAACCCGAGCACCTGGAGTACTTCGCCACCCTGCCCCACTTCATCCGGCTGCCCGAGCACAATGCCGTCGTCGTCCACGCCGGGGTCATGCCGGGAAGGAGCATCGAAGACCAGGACCCCTACCACCTGCTCCACGTCCAGTGCATCCGACCTCCGGAGCGCAAGAGCTACTGGCCCTCCAAGGCTCCCGAGGGTTACCGCTTCTGGACACACCACTGGAAGGGTCCCGAGCGCGTCATCTTCGGACACACCGTGTTCGACCGGCCGCTCGTCACCGAGCACGCGGTGGGCCTCGACACAGGCTGCGTCTATGGCCGATCCCTGACGGCGTTGGTGCTGCCCTCATGGGAGCTCGTCTCGGTCCCCGCGCGACACGAGTACCGGGGCGGCAAGCGCGTGGCGCTCCTCCCCGTTCACGAAGACGTGAATGTCTTTTCCTGAGTCAGGAAACACGAAGTCCCCCGTCACTCCTCGCAGAACAGAATTCGCGCCCGGCCGGCGAGGCCTCACAAGCCCAAGCAACTGACCTTTCACGTCAGAAACAGGCTTCGCCACTCGGGCGCCCATTTTTTCCAGGAGGGGCATCATGACCACCCAGACCACCCACTCGCTCCCCGAGACCCAGCGCGGCCCCGCCGAGAAGCTGCTCGACCTCGTGCTCGGCGGCTCGGCGCACATGTGGCACAACCGCCCCGGTCTGAACGTGAACGGCACCTGGCACCCGGCCCAGGGCGCGAGCGAGGCGCTCGTGCGCCGCGGCACGCCCGTCAAGCCCGGCCTCTTCGTCCCCGCCGCCGTGAAGCTCTACGGCCAGCTCCTGGACATCTACCGGCTCAACACGGACCTCATGGCCCACTTCGCGTCCTACGCCCTCACCCAGACCGACTGGCGTGATCTCAAGGTCGCCACCTGCGCCCTGATGCTCGTGCAGAGCCACTCCGGCCAGCCCGTCCACGACGACGACGGCTCCGTCGCCTTCCACGACGATGACTTCCGCGTCATCGGCGAGGCCATGCTGCTCCACTACGAGCGCAAGTCCACGCGCATGCTCACCCCCAAGGCCGTGCTGCGGGTGGCCGAGCTGCTGGAGACTCCGGAGATCGCCCGCCTCAACCGCGAGGCCGGCTTCGGCGACCCCGCGTCCCGCAAGCCGCCCCTCGGCCGGTGGAAGCGCGTGGCCACCCGCTGGCTGCGCGTGCGCGAGCAGAACCTGCCCATGATCCAGGGACTGGTGAAGGCCGGCTACAAGGAGACGCTCAAGAAGATCGCCCGCAAGGCCGGCTACAAGCCGCTCTCGCAGGCCTTCTTCGAGGTGCTCGGCTGGAAGCAGAAGCAGGCCGACGCGGGCCACCGCTCGGTGGGTCTCGAGGGGCTCCAGCTCGTCAAGCGCGAGCGCTTCGATGGGCTCTCCGAGGCCGAAATCTGCGAGTGGATCGAGCTGGAGCGCCTCTCCTACAAGGAGGTGGTGGGTCGTCTGCCCAAGGACCTGGGCCTCACGCCGGCCATCATGGCGGCGCTGCTGCCCTCGCTCTCGGACCGCGACCTGCGGATGCTGACGCCCACCCTGGAGGAGCTGGGGCTGCTGTCGGACGCCGACATCCGGGCACGCTGGGAGAAGGCCGTCCAGACGGCCACCGACCAGCGGGCGCTCCACATCGCGAAGAACGTACGGAGCCAGGAGCTGAAGGCGAAGCTGGAGGAGGCGAGCGACAACGCGGCGAAGGCGGCGGTGGCGGAGGTGACGGCGGAGACGGACGTGCGGGTGATGTTCCTCATCGACAAGTCCGGCTCCATGGAGGGAGCCATCGAGCAGTCCAAGGAGGCGCTGTCGCGCATCCTCGCCGGCTTCCCGCTGGAGAAGCTGCACATCGCGACGTTCGACACCCTGGGCACGGTGCTCCGTCCCAAGGCGGCGAGCCGGGCGGCCGTGCAGCACATGCTCCAGGGGATTCGGGCGTCGGGCGGTACCACGCACGCGGCCGGTGTGCATGCGCTGCACCGGGCGGGCGTGCGAGTGCCGGAGGAGGCGAAGCTCGTCGTCATCGTCGTGGGTGACGAGGCCGGCGAGGCGGGTGACCAGTTCGCCCGGGCCTTCCGTGAGTGTGGCTACACCGTGGCCGCCCTCGCGCTGCTGGTGAGCGTGGCGCACGCGCGAGGCAACACCGTGCGCACCTGCTCGCGGCAGCTCCAGGTGCCCTTCAGTGAGGTGTCGGTGGAGCAGTTCGATGACCCGTACCAGGTCCCCCGCGTACTCAAGGCGCTGCTGGACGCGCCCACGATGCCCGGGGCCAGCCAGTCCGGCTGGGTCGAGCGGGTGATGCGCACGCCCCTGTTGAAGGTGGCGTGAGAAGAGAGGAGGGAGTGTCGTGGACTACCGGAAGTTCCTCGGGAAGATGGAGGCGGCGGTGCTGCCGTACTTCGGCGGCCCCACCGTCGATGCGCCCTCGCGGCGCCTCCGCGTGTCCACGCCACCCCCTCCGGGCTGGTGGCGCTTCGAGCTCCAGGGGCGCACCGCCACCCCCAGGGAGCCCGCCGAGCCGGAAGGCCTGGACGGACTCCCCCGGGTACGTGGCCACCTCTGGGGCACGCGACTGGTGCGAGAGGGCGCGGTGGCCGAGCCGGTGGGTCTCCTCCCCGAGGAGGAACCGCCGCGCTTCTCTCCCCTCTTCGCCCGGCGTTGGCATGACGGGACGCTCGTCTTCGAGGGACTGGACTTCGAGGGCGAGGCCGAGGGACATGCACGCCTGGCGCTGGAGGAGGGCCGGACGCTCGCGGAGGTGAAGGCCGTACCCGCCTCTCTGCGAGCGGCCTTCGGCTACACGGTGCTGGAGGGCACCTCGCGCGCGCTCGGCATCCCCTTCTCCCCGGTCGAGGTGCGCGGACAGGTGCTGTCCGTGGCCGAGGAAGGCAGCTCCGTAGCCGAGGTCCGGCTGCGGGCGCTCGCCGCCGAGCGAGAAGCCCACATCCGAGCGCTGGAGGCTCGACGCCTCCGCGCGGAGACCGAGGCCCGGCTGGAGGTGGAGCTGGCACGGGTGCGGAGCCGTCCACGTCACCAGGAGCGCCAGCCGGAGGGACTCTCCCGAGTGGAGCGGGCGCTGGAGTCGGCGGGAGCTCGGCTGCTGGACACCCGGCGGCTGGTGGCGGATCGGCTCGAGGTGACCTTCGGATTCATGGGAGAGCGGTTCATCAGCATCGTGGACGCCCGGACGCTGCAGGTGCTGGATGCGGGAATCTGCCTCGCGGGAGCGGACAGGGAGGTCACACTGGAGAGCCTCCCCTCCGTCATCCGCGAGGCCATCGAGGACGACGTGCTGGTCATCACCCGGCACGCGTGAGGCACATGCGCGAAGTCTGCATGCTCATCGGCCGGGAAGGGAGGGTACTGTGGAGCGACGCCTCGGACAGCCCCGTCTCGCTGCCGGACTCCCGCGCGCGATGGGAGGCTCTCTGGCGGCTGCGCGCGGAGCTGGAAGAGGTGGCACACAGCCACCCGATGGGGCCGCTCGGCTTCAGCTCCGAGGACGAGACGACGATGGCGGCGCTCAGCACGGCGCTCGGGCGACCTCTGCGCTTCTCGGTGCTGGCCCCCGACGGGCTAGTGGTACGCGAGAAGGGTCGCGACATCCATCCCTCCGAAGAGCCCCCCTGGGCCCGTCGCCTGCGGGCGGAGTCCGGCATGGCCCCTACCAGTCGCAGCGCAGGCTGAACTCGGCGCCCGGAGCCCGATGGTCCTCCAAGGTGAGGCGCATCCGCGGAGCGCCCGCTGCCAGGGGCAGCATCTTCGCGTAGAGCCCCAGGACCCAGGAGGGGCCCATCAGCTCGTTGCGAAAGACGAGACGGGCGGACGTATCGCCCAGTTTCTCATAGGCCCGCTCTCCGAAGGTGGTAGTTGCCCTGGCGGAGGACATGGAGCCGGCCAGCACCCGATGCGCATCGCCCGCCGCGAGCTGGCGCAGGGCCTTTCCGAACGAAGCCTCCAGCACGTCCAGGCCCAGCAGCGAGCCGAGCTGCTCCACCGCCTGCGCGTAGGGAATGCCCCGACGCTGCTCCGCGGCCTCCGCCACGGCATGGTTGAGACGCAGCAGGTCCACCACCGGGTATTTGAAATAGGCCTCCCACTTCCGCGGCGACATCGCTGCCTTCGCGGCCTCCGCCACCCTGACGCCGAACAAGTCACTGGCTCCCGCCAGGCTCCTGCTGAAGAACATCCCCAGTGCCAGATCCTCCGACCGGGCCAGCGCGATGCGCCGCCGCAGGGATTCTCGCGTATCCATGGTGCTCCCTTTCGGATGGAGTGTCCCGGAAGCTAGGACCGCACCTCCCGCAACGCCCAGGAAGCCTCCATCTCCAGCGCGAGCGTGCCGTCCTCCCAACGATGCGACTGTGTACCGATGACCGCTCGAGGCGATGTCAGTCCATGAATGCGCAGTGACTCGAGCGGCTGCATGCACCTGCCAGCGGAGGTGTGGTAAGTGCCGGCTCGTCGACAGCCTCCAGCTCGGAGCACTCCCCTTGACGCGACGGGATGCAGTGGGCAGACCCGTACGATGAAATCGCTGGGACTGCTGCTGGTGGGAGCGGGGCTGCTCCTCGTCATCATCGGACTGCTGGCATATTCGGGCGCGCTGTCCTGGTTCGGCCGCCTGCCGGGCGACCTGCGATGGGAAGGCGAGCACAGCCGCATCTACTTCCCGCTGACCTCGATGCTCCTCATCTCCCTGCTGCTCAGCCTGCTCGTGGCGGTGCTGCGCCGGTTCCTCTAGTCCTGCGTGCGTCATCACGTCTCGACGCACCACCGCATTCGTCTGATGGATTTCACTCCGTCCACTCGACGCTTGGGTACACGCAGACAGTGACTAGGCTTGAACTCCCTCACCACCGAGGAGGAGGCTTCATGTCGATCGAAGTGAATCGCCCGCCGAAGGAGGCAGCGCCCCGGTCCGGGGGGGAGTCCCTCGCGCCTCCCACCCATCCAACCATCCAGGTACCTGCGTCCATCACGCCCACGGGGCGGGTCGGCGCGAGGCGCAAGCTGGGCAAGGCGGGGCCGGCCAGGAAGGGCCGCACCGTCGCCAAACGCAAGCCGGAGAAGAAGGGCCCCGCGAAGAAGGTGGTGGAGAAGGCCACGACGCGGACCCGGGCCGGCAAGGGCAGCTTCCGCGAGGAGCCGAAAACGGGCTGGAGGACCCGGGAGCGCGTGGGAGGCCGCAAGCCCTCGGCCGAGCAGAAGAGCCTCACCAAGAAGAGGGGGCCCGCGGAGAAGACCGTAGCGAAGCGCGCCACCGTCGCCAGGCGAGCCCCCGCCAAGAAGGCCGCCGTCATCAAGGGGGTCACCCGGTCTCCCGCCGCCAAGAAGGCCGCCCCCCGGCGTCCAGCGGCGAAGCGAGGTATCGGCCGCCGCTAGCGCACTCACGAGCGCCAGGGAGTCGGCAGGCCCCTGGGGGGAACACAGGCAGCGCGACGCACGAGCGATGGACGGGACCGGGGGTGGGCTGCCATCGTCCGGCCCATGAGACCTGCTTGCCTGCTGGCCCTCTCCGCGCTCGCGCTCACAGCCCCCGCGAGCGCAGCGCCTCCCCCTGGAAAGCCCACCGTGACGAAGCCGAACGAACTCGAAGCCGACACCAACGCCTGGCACCAGAAGCGCATCGCCAACCTCACCGCCGAGGACGGCTGGCTCTCCCTGGTGGGCCTGCACTGGCTGAAGGAGGGAGCGAACCGCTTCGGCTCCGCCCGGGACAACGACTTCGTCTTCCCCAGGACGGCGCCGGCACGCATCGGCACCCTCACGCTGAAGGAGGGCAAGGTGACGCTGTCGGTGGAAGAGGGCATTGCCCTCACCCGTGCGGGTCGGCCCTTCTCCGGGGGCGAGTTGGGTGAATCCGAGGGCGAGGAGGACATGCTCTCCCTGGGAAGCCTCCACTTCTACGTCATCCGCCGAGGCGAGCGACTGGGCCTGCGGGTGAAGGACGCGAAGGCGGAGGCGCGCCAGAAGTTCCACGGCATCGCGCGATACCCGGTGAGCGAAGCCTGGCGCGTGGAGGGTCGCTTCGAGCCCGCTACGACGCCGCGCAAGCTGGCGGTGCCCAACGTGCTGGGCTCGGTGGACGAGATGGACTCCCCGGGAACCATCGTCTTCACGGTGGACGGAAAGGAATACCGGTTGGATCCAACACGCGAGCCGGGAGAGGACAAGCTGTTCATCATCTTCGCGGACCTGACCAACCGGACGGAGACCTACGGAGCGGGCCGTTTCCTGTACGCGGATCCGCCGAAGGACGGGAAGGTGGTGCTGGACTTCAACCGGGCCTACAACCCGCCGTGCGCATTCTCGCCCTACGCCACCTGCCCGTTGCCACCATCGCGGAACCGCCTGAAGGTGCGGGTGGAGGCGGGAGAAAAACGCTACGGAGACCACTGAGCCCCAAGAACCCCTCTCCCACCGGGAGAGGGACGGGGTGAGGGTGTCACGAGCCCAGGGTTGCATCCGTCAGGAACGAGCGCGCCACCACGTCCCCAAGCGACGCAAGGAGGCATGGAATGGCGACGCTCAACATCACCTACAACGGACTCTCCTCGGACGTGCCGCTGGAGTCGGACGGCGTGCTGTCGGACGGGGACGTGAAGCGGATCGCAGTGGAGGTGGTGCGCTCTGGTGGAGTGCCGGGTCTGCACCTGGCGAACCTGCGGGAAGACGCCTTCACCCACTACGTGGTGGACCGGTTCCGGGGGCCGCGAGGAGAGGAGCGCATCTACCTGCGGCCGAAGGTGCCCTTCGGGGCGGGGTGAGGAGACACCACCATGCGCATCATCTTCTGTGGGGTGGGGGCCATCGGCTCGACGGCGGCGGTGCTGTGCCGCAACCTCGAGGCCACGCTCGTCTTCATCGACTTCGACCGGGTGGAGTCGAAGAACCTGCAGGCGCAGGCCTACGTGAAGCCCTCGGTCGGACGGAACAAGGCGGAGGCGCTGAAGCTGCAACTCCTCAACCTGTACGGGGTGAAGGCGGAGGCCTTCGGCGTGCGGCTGACGCGGGACAACGTGGCGACGCTGTGCGGGGGGGCGGACCTGCTGGTGGACGGCTTCGACAACCAGGCGAGCCGGGTACTGCTGAGCGAATACGCGCGAGGCGCCGGCAAGCCGCTGGTGCATGGAGCGCTGGCGGCGGACGGCACCTTCGGGCTGGTGCGCTGGGACGAGCGCTTCGTCGCGGACGCCGAGGACACCGAGGGCCAGGCGACCTGCGAGGGCGGCGCGCACCTGCCGCTCATCGGCCAGCTCGGGGCCACGCTCGCCCGGGC
>QKJM01000016.1 GCA_003249315.1 Archangium sp. | reverse complement strand
TGGAGGCCACTGGCACCACATCGCCACCAACAAGAACGGCGTCTCGGGGGCGAGCGGAGGCCCCTGGACGCCTGAGTTCCAGAGGATGTTCGACAAGGCGGGGATGAGCCTCGATGACCCGCGCAACCGCGTCTATCTCCGGGGGCACAAGGGGCCTCACCCGAAGGAATACCACTCGAAGGTCTACGAGACGCTCCAACAAGCTACGAGAGGCTGTCGGAGCCAGAGTGAGTGTCGGAGCAAGCTGGTGGACGCGCTCGACAAGCTCGCGGGGAGGATCTGCACCCCCGGCTCATCGTTCTACAAGCTTCTCACGAAAACCCCATAGCATCGAGGAACGAGCAGCCGACATGTCCAGATACTTCAGACTTCTTGACGACATGGAATTCCCAGGGCGCTGGAGCCTGGATGGTCCCTTCGACGAGCAGGTGAGCGAGATTGATAACTGGCAGTTCAGCGAGGGCCGGCGTGTGGAGCTGGCGTGCGTGCCACGTTTTACGTTGTACCAGGCCGGGCGTGCGGTCGACTTCAGCCATGCGGGAGTAGGGATGCACATCATCCATCATCGTGTGGCTGAGGTACTCGAGCGCCTGGGCATCGAGGACGTGCAGTTGCTGCCGGCGCGGGTGGAGGGACAGACGGAGCCCTGGTTCATCCTCAACATCCTGCGCATCATCCGCTGCATCGACGAGGCGCGGTGTGAGGAGGTGGAGTACTGGACGCCGGAAGATGGGCAGCCGGACAAGGTGGGGCAGTACTTCTCCATCCATGGGCTGAAGGTGGACCCGACGAAGATTGGAGACGCGGACATCTTCCGCACCTGGGGCTGGGAGGTGGCCATCATCGTCTCCGAGAGGCTCAAGGAGGCCCTGGAGCGAGAGGGCTTCACCGGCATGAGGTTCGTCGAGGTCTGAAGGGCGGGAGAGGCGCACCCCCGCCTTGTGGAAACCGCCCCGGCTGGCCGAGACTGGGGGCATGCCCGCCAGCGACGAACGCCGCTTCCAGGCCCTCATTCTCGCGCCCGTGCGCCGGGTGCGGCGACGCCTCAACGCCGTGGTGTGGGCGGAGGCGGGCGTAGCGCCGGTGTGGGCGGCGGCCACGGGCTGCGTGGTGGCGCGGCTGCTGCTGCGAGACGCGGCCCCGTGGGCATTCCCCGTGCCGCTGCTGGTGGCGGGAGCGTGGTGGGTGGTGCGGGCCAGGGCGGGGAGCGTGTCGCTGTCGCACGCGGCGGTGCTTGCGGACCGCTCGGCGGGGGCGGGGGGGCTGCTGCTGACGAGGCTGGAGAGGCCGGTGGGCGAGTGGGAGCTCGCGGCCAACCAGTATGCGCGAGCGGTGAAGCCGCCGCCGGTGCGGTGGAGGCGTCCGGTGGGCGCGCTGGTGGGGGCGCTGGCCTTCCTGGGGTTGGGCTTCCTCCTGCCGCTTCCGGCCGAGAGGGAGCGTCCCGCGAATGCGGCCGCGGCGGCGAAGGTGGCGGAGGTGCAGGCCCGGGCGGAGGCGCTGGCGGAGGAGGAGCCGCTGGGGGAGCCGCTGGAGGAGGAGCTGCGCCGGCTGGCCGAGGAGGTGGCCGAGGGCCGCTTCGACGCGGCGGACTGGGAGGCCGCGGACAGCCTGGAGAAGGCGCTGGAGGCGCGTGCGGCGAAGGCCGCGGCGGAGCTGGCCGCAGCCGCGGAGGCCGCGCGAGAGCTGGAGGAGTCGCTGGACGCCGCCGGGGGAGCCGAGGCCGCGGCCCGGGAGCGGGAGGCGTTGGAGCGCGCGCTGCTGGCGCTGGGGCACGACAGCGCGGGTGCGCGGTCCACGGAGGGCGCCCAGGGCGAGTCCTCCCCGGAGGGCCAGGAGGGAGGCCGCCCGGGTGATGGCGGGGACGGCGGCACGGGGGCGGGGCGGAGGCCGGGCGAGGGAGGGAGGCTGGGGACGCGCGACGAGGTGGCGGATTTGCGCGAGACGCGGGAGCGACGGCGGCAGGCGTTGGAGCAGCGCTTCGGCCAGGGAGGAGGGCGGCGGGGGACGGGCAACCGGCAGGGACAGGGCCGAGGGCAGGGACAGGGACGCGGACAGGGGCAGGGGCAGGGGCAGGGGCAGGGGCAGGGAGGGCACGCGAGCCGGCAGGTGCGGCCGGGGGAGGCAGGAGCGGGGCGAGGTGGGGAGAGCCAGCCGCTGGTATTTGGTGAGCGAGCGGAGATGGACCCGGAGCGACTGGCCTTCCAGCCGTTGCCGGAGGGTCAGGGTGGGGAGGCACAGGGGTTGTGGGGCCTGAGGGCGGCGAACCCGGAGCGGCGGGACGGGGCCGGAGGAGGAGGTGGGGGTGAGGGGACGAGGGCGCGGGGTGACGCGACGGCGGGGCACGGCGGGGCACCGCTGCTGCCGCGCAACCGGGAGCTGGTGAAGAGGTATTTCGGCGGAGACACCGAGTAAGGAGCCGGACGTGTCGGAACTGTTGAGTCCCGCGGAGTTGCAGGGGGTGGCGGAGAGGGTGGGGCAGCTCCAGAAGGGGCTGAACCAGGTGCTGTTGGACCAGGAGCAGGTGGTGGAGCAGGTGGTGGTGGCGGTGCTGGCGCGGGGGCACGTGCTGCTCGAGGGTTTGCCGGGGCTGGGGAAGACGGAGCTATGCAAGGCGCTGGCGCGGCTGTTGGGGCTGCCCTTCCGGCGGATTCAGTTCACGCCGGACCTGCTGCCCGGGGACATCACGGGCACCTACGTGCTGGAGGGCGAGGGCCGGCGGGACTTCACCTTCCGCGAGGGCCCGCTCTTCGCCCACGTGGTGCTGGCGGATGAAATCAACCGCTCGAGTCCGAAGACGCAGGCGGCGTTGCTGGAGGCGATGCAGGAGCGGAGCGTGACGGTGCTGGGGCAGACGCGCCCGCTGCCGGAGCCCTTCTTCGTGCTGGCGACGCAGAACCCCATCGAGCTGGAGGGGACGTACCCGCTGCCGGAGGCGCAGTTGGACCGCTTCCTCTTCCGGGTGAGGGTGCCGCCGGTGGGGGCGCGAACGCTGAGCACGCTGTTGACGACGCGGGTGCGGGGCGCGCCGCCGGAGCTGTCGCCGGTGTTGGAGAAGGAGGGGCTGGGGGCGCTCTTCGCGGCGGTGGACCGGGTCCACCTGCCGGGGCCGGTGGCGGACTTCATCGGCCGGCTGGTGGAGGCGAGCGACCCGAGGAGCGAGGGGGCGCCGGAGCCGGTGAAGCGGCTGGTGCGCTACGGGGCGAGTCCGCGAGCGGCGCTGGGGCTGGCGGCGGCGGGGAGGGCGCTGGCGCTGTTGAGGGGCAAGCCGAACGTGGGCTTCGACGAGGTGGTGGCGGCGGCGCCGGCGGTGCTCAACCACCGGCTGGTGCTGGCGTACGAGGCCTCGCTGGAGAAGGTGGGGGCGACGGAGGTGGTGCGCGCGTTGCTAGAGGCCGTCCCCGAGGTGCCGCGTGCGTGAGGGTCGGCTCGGGGTGCTGCTGGCCGTCCTGCTGTGCGGTGGCGCCGCGCTGGCCACCGAGGAAGCGGTGCTCGCCACCGAGGAAGCGGTGCTAGCCACCGAGGAAGCGGTGCTGGTGCCTGAGGAGGAGATACCGGTGCCCGAGGAGGCGGTGCTGGCCACCGATGAGGCGGTGCCGGTGCCCGCGGCATATCGCGAGGGGCCGTCGGGTGAGCCGGGCTACCAGGAGGTAGCGGGTGGCACGGAGACGTTGGTGTCCGGGGCGCTGAGGGTGTCCGTGGATGAGTCGGTGCCGCGCCCTCCGCGAGGGTATACGCCGGTGCCGGTGACGCTGCACAACAAGGGGGCCACGCCTCGCGTGGTGCGGCTGGGTTTCGAGACGAGTGGCGCGGGGCGGGGAGAGGTGGCCTCGCGGGAGGTGGAGGTGGGTCCGCGTCAGCGGCTCGTCACCTGGCTGCACATCCCGGCCACGGTGCGCTACGGGCGGGTGCGGCTGAAGGGGGTGGATTCGGAGCCGCCGAGCGTGGGCGTGTACCTCCGGGAACTGGAGGACGCGGCGTTGGTGTTGGGGGTGGAGCGGAACTTCGAGTCGGGAACGCGCCTGCAGCGGGTGAAGGAGCCGCTGTTGTGGGTGCGCTTCGTCGAGCCGGGGGAGGCCCCGAGGGAGCTGGCGGCCTACGTGGGGTACCGGGCGGTGGTGGTGGCGGGGGAGGTGGCGGAGGTGCCGGCGGACGTGTGGGCGGCGCTGGAGGCCTATGCCGTCACGGGAGGCCGGCTGACGCTGCTCCATCCGCCGCGGGATGTGGGGGAGCGGTTGCCGCTGCTGGAGGGGACGGAGTCGGGCGAGCACCCTTATGGCTTTGGCGAGGTGCGGCTGTGCGCGAGCGCGGAGGCGTGCGGTGTGGGGTTGTTGGGGGATGTGAGGAAGGAGGAGGTGCCGGTGAAGCCCGGTGCGCCGGCTCAGGACTGGGAGCGAGGCCGGAGTCCGCTGCGAGACGGCTTGAAGATGTTGCTGCCGGGGGTGAGGCCGCCGGTGGGGCGTTTCCTGTTGCTCATCCTGCTCTTCGTGGTGGCGGTGGGGCCTGGGGGCCTGGCGCTGGCGAGGCGCAAGGGGCCGGTGGCGGTGCTGGTGGCGGTGCCGGTGGTGGCGCTCGTCACGTGTCTGGCCATCATCGCCTGGGCGGTGCTGGTGGAGGGTTTCGCCACGCATGCGGCGCGGTACAGCGTCACGTGGCTGGACAGGGAGAGGGCGCGGGGTGTGACGGTGGGGGTGGGGGGGTACTACGCGAACCTCTCGCCCGAGGGGATGAGGGTACCGGGGTTGTCGGTGTTGCTGGCGCCGGCGGAGGCGGATTCGAGGCAGTACGCGCCGGTGCTGGACTGGACGAGGGGCCTGGAGGTGAAGGAGGGCTTCCTGCCGGCGCGGGCGTACCGCGAGTGGGGTGAGGTGGCGGTGGAGCCCACGAGGGCGCGGCTGGGGGTACGGCGAGAGGGGGGAGGGCTGCGGGTGAGCAACGCGCTGGGGGCGCGGCTGGAGGAGGGCTACGTGAGGGTGGGAGGAGCGCTGTGGGAGGTGCCGGCGCTGTAGGACGGGGCGGAGGGGGTGGCCGTGGTGGCGTCGGAGGCCTCGGCGGGGGTGGCGAGGAAGGAGCTGCTGCGCCTTCCCGAGCTGGCGGTGAAGCGCTTCGAGGGGGTGTCCTGGGAGGGGTGGGAGGAGCCGTTGTCGGAGGGGGGCTTCGTGGTGAAGCTGGGGGGAGTGGGGCCGGGGCCGGCGTCGGTGTTGCCGGTGAAGCTGCACGAGGGCGTGCATCTGATGCATGGGCGGGTGGACGGACCTTGAGGCGCGCGAGCGGTGAGGTGAGGGAATGAGCCTGTTGGAGGTGAGAGGGCTGCGGCGCGACTACGGGGCGCTGCGTGCGGTGGACGACGTGTCGTTCGACCTGGAGGCGGGGACGATTCTGGGTTTCATCGGGCCGAACGGTGCGGGCAAGAGCACGACGATGCGGATACTGGCGACACTGGACGTCCCTACGGCGGGCGAGGTGAAGCTGGACGGTCGCTCGTTGGTGGACGCGCCGGACGAGGTGAGGCCGCTGATCGGCTACATGCCGGACCGTTACGGGACGTGGGAGGACGTGACGGTGGTGGAGTTCCTCGACTTCTTCGCGAGGGCGTACGGGCTGAAGGGGGCGGTGAGGAGGAGTCGAGTGGAGTCGGTGATGGAGTTCACCGGGCTGGTGCCGTTGGCGGAGAAGCTGACGGGGGCGTTGTCGAAGGGGATGAAGCAGCGTGTGGCGTTGGGGAGGACGCTGCTGCACGACCCGAAGCTGTTGATATTGGACGAGCCGGCGGACGGGTTGGATCCGCGGGCGCGCATCGAGCTGCGGGAGTTGTTGAGGGCGCTGGCGGACCAGGGGAAGGCGGTGCTGATCTCGAGCCACATCCTCACGGAGCTGGCGGAGATATGTGATAGCTGCGCCATCATCGAGCAGGGGAAGCTGCTGGCGACGGGGAAGGTGGAGGAGATACTGGCGCAGGCGAGCGGGGTTGCGCTGGCGGAGGCGGTGGTGAGGTTGTTTCCGGGGGCGGAGGGGGAGGCGGTATGGGAGAGGACGGAGCGACTGCTATTGGAGCAGCCGAGGGTGACGCAGGTGGCGCGAGAGGGGGAAGCGCTCCGGGTGAGGTTGGAGCACGAGGGAGGAGCGGCGAGCGGTGAGTGGGTGGACGAAACGGCGGCGAGGCTGCTGGCGGTGCTGGTGGGGGCGGGCGTGCCGGTATGTGCCTTCAGCCACCGCGAGCGCAACCTGGAGGACGCCTTCCTCCACGTGACGAAGGGCCGGGTGGCCTGAGCGAGGGCGGAGACTTGGATTGTCCACTGGAGAACGCCCGTCTATTGTTCAGAGCGGCGCGTTGGTGTTCAACGGGTCGGTAGTTTTCTTCCACGTAGACTGCTTTCTGTGGACTGCTCGCTCTGCGCGTACCCCCGCTCCGGCGTGGAGGCCCCCTGCTCGTGGTGTAGCGCCCCGTTCGCGCGCACCTGCGACGCTTGCGGGAGGCGTGTCTCTCCGGACGCGAGCTTCTGCAGCGGGTGTGGCAGCCGGCTGAAGGCGCACGAGGCGCCCGTGGCCTCCGAGGCCGTCGCGCTTCCGTTCCGCTCCTCGGTGTACCGCGCCGGGGCGCGCCGGATGATGACGGTGCTCTTCTCGGACCTCTCCGGCTACACGGCGATGAACGAGCGGTTGGACCCTGAGGACGTGGCGGACGTGCTGGGGCGCATCAAGGAGGAGGCCACCCGCATCGTCCAGGCGCACGGCGGCACGGTGAACCAGTTCGTGGGGGACGAGGTGATGGCCCTCTTCGGCCTGCCCACGGCGCACGAGGACGACGCGCGCCGGGCCGTCAGCGCCGCGCTGGAGATGCACCGCTTCGTCCGCATGCTGGGCGCGGAGGTGGAGGCCCGCCTGGGGGGCTCGCTGCAACTGCACACGGGGATGATGACGGGCGTGGTGCTGGTGCAGCCGAGCGACCTGCGAGACGGCCTCTACCGCGTCACGGGGGACGCGGTGAACACGGCGGCGCGCCTGCTGGGGAGGGCGCGGGAGGATGAAATCCTGCTCGGGGCCACCGCCCGGGAGCTGGTGGCACCCTACTTCCTGCTGGAGGAACTGGAGCCGCTGGCGGTGAAGGGGAAGGCGCAGCCGGTGAGGGCCTTCCGGGTGTTGGGGCCGGCGGCGCGCAGCAGCTTCGAGGCCTCGCAGCGGCGCGGCCTCACCGAGTACACCGGGAGGAAGGCCGAGCTGGAGGCGCTGGAGGCGCTGCTGGAGCGGGTGCGGGAGGGGACGAGCGGCTTCGCCACCGTGGTGGGGGCTCCCGGGCTGGGGAAGAGCCGGCTGCTGCACGAGGTGGCCTGGCGCGCCCGGCAGCGGGGCATGCGGGTGTTGCACGGGAGGTGTGATGCCTTCGGCAACGTGGCGCCCTACCAGCCCTTCCTGCACGTTCTACATGGGGCGCTGGAGCTCGGCGCGGAGGTCTCGCCCGAGGCGGTGCGGGAGCGGGTGCTCTCGGCGCTGAGGAGGTTGGGGGACGCCGAGGTGGAGCAGCGGCTGCCCTACCTGCTGCACCTGCTCGCCCCGGGGGGCGAGGCGCACCGGCTGCCCAAGGGTCTGGAGGGGGACACGCTGCGCGCGGAGCTGGCCGAGTCCCTTCGGGTGGTGCTGCTCGCGCTCTCTCGTCGGCAGCCGGTGGTGGTGCTGCTGGAGGACTGGCACTGGGCGGACGGGGCCTCGGACGCGGCGCTGCGCCACCTGGGCGGCTCGCTGGAGGGGTTCCCGGTCGCGTTATTGGTGAACCACCGCGATCACCTCACTCCCGAGTGGGGGGAGCTGCGTCCGTTGGAGCTGCGGCTGCGCCCGCTGGAGCTGGAGGGGACCGAGGCGGTGGCGCGCGCGTGCCTGGGGCCGGGCGTGGCGCCTTCCGCCTCGCTGCTGGCGCGGGTACACGAGCACACCGCCGGCAACCCCTTCTTCATCGAGGAGGTGTGTCGAGGGCTGGCCGAGCGTGGGCTGCTGGGCGAGGGGGAGGAGGGCTCGCGCGAGCACACCCGGCTGGAGCTGCCGGAGGGGGTGCAGGCGGTGGTGCGGGCCCGTATCGACAGGCTGGGGTTGGAGGAGTCGGAGGTGCTGACGCTGGCGGCGGTGGTGGGGGCGGAGGTACCGGTGCGGCTGCTGGAGCGGCTGGCCCCGGCTCCGGAGCGCCTGCTCGCGGTGCTGGAGCGGCTGGAGGCCGCGGACATGCTCTGGCGGGTGGACGCGCCCGGAGAGACGCTCTACCGCTTCCGCCACGCCATCATCCAGGAGGTGGCCTACGGGACGCTGCTGCTCAGCTACCGTCGCGAGCTGCACGCGCGGGTGGGCGAGGTGCTCGAGGCGCTGGACGTCGTCCGTCTCTCCGGGCAGCTCGAGGTGCTGGCGCACCACTACGGCCGAGGCGAGCGCCACGAGAAGGCCGCCCTCTACGCGGAGAAGGCGGCGGACAGGGCCGCGCGCTCCTATGCGTTGGAGGAGGCGCGCCAGCAGTATGGCCGGGCCCTGGAGTTCCTCGCGCGCCTGGAGCAGACGCCGGAGCTGCTGCGCCGCCGGGTGGACGTGGCCATCAAATGGGCGGAGGTGGCCCTCTACCGGCCCATGGCCCGGCAGCTCGCGGTGCTCGAGGAGTGCTACGAGGTGGCCCGG
>QKJM01000649.1 GCA_003249315.1 Archangium sp. | reverse complement strand
GGCGTGGCCGAGCACCGGCACGCCCATGACGCGCGGGCCCACCTGCTCCGGATGAAGGGTGAGCGCGCCCACCACGCGGAAGCCCAGCTCGCGGTGGCTCTCCACCGTGTCGATCACCCGCTGGCCCAGGTCGGTCGCGCCGATGACCAGGATGGACTTGAGGTTGAAGCCGCGCCGACGCACCTCGTTGAGCACCGCGCGCAGCAGCAGCCGCATCAGCGACACGCCCACGAAGGAGTAGCTCGCGAAGAAGGCCAGCATCAGACGCGAGTAGCGCTCGCGGGTGAAGTACGTCAGCGCCACCACCAGCAGCGTGGCGGTGATGGTGGCCTTGAAGACCTCGAACACCTCTCCGATGTGTGTGCGCGATCGGTTGGTGGTGTAGAGGTGAGCCTGCCGGTAGGTGAGCGGGAAGACGAGCAGCACCGTCCCCAGCGACACCAGCGTCTCGTCCAGGGGTGGCAGCCCGTAGTACACCGGAATGGGGCCATCGAAGCGGGTGACGTACGCCAGCACGAAGGCGAGCGTCAGCATCGCCATGTCGGCGACGACCTTGATGGACGTGTAGAAACGCTGGAACCGACTGAACACGCGGGCCTCCTTCTTGTGGCCTGCCGAACGCTCGGCCGCGCCTTGCAATCGCCGCACCTCGCTCCCACCCGCCGTCCACCACCGGACAACCCCTCGCGGCCAGGGGCCTCGTAACACGGAAAGCCCCGGGAAACCAAGGGCTTGCCCTGACATGTGGCCAACGGAGCCAGCCCGGGGAACCGGAGCGCCGGCCTCGGAAAACAGGCCCCTCCATGACAGCGGTGTCAGGGTCCAGGCGAGGCCAGGAGGGCGTCCACCTCGGACTGGATGGCGCGGAGGAAGGCGGAGCGGCCGAAGCGCTCGGCCTGGGCGCGGGCGTCCTCAGGGCGGAAGGAGGGCTCCCACTGCTCGAAGCGGCGCACGGCCTCCACGAGGGAGGCGGGCGTCTGCGCGTCGAAGAAGAGGCCGGTGCGCTCGCCGACGACGGTCTCCAGCGCCCCACCCCGCCCGTAGGCGATGACGGGGCGGCCGCAGGCCTGGGCCTCCAGGGGGACGATGCCGAAGTCCTCCTCGGGGGTGAAGAGGAGCGCGCGGGCGTCACGATAGAGGCCCGGGAGCGCATCGTCGGGCACGGCACCGAGGAAGCGGATGTTTCGCGGCAGCGAGCCCGAGGTGAGTCGAGCCGCCTCCTGGCCGGAGCCCACCACCCACAGCGGCGCGTCCAGATGGCGGAAGGCCTCGAGAGCGATGTCCAGCCGCTTGTAGGGGGCGAAGGCACCCAGCCACAGGTAGTAGCCCCCCTGCCCCAACCCCTCCAACGGCTGCCGGCAGAAGCGCTCCAGGGCCACCGGAGGGTGAACCACCCCGGCCTCGCGGCCCCAGAAGCGCTGAATCTTCCCGGCGATGTGCCGGCTGTTGGCGAGGATGCGGTCCACCCCGGTGGAGCTCTCGCGATCCCACCGCTGGAGCCAGGGCCGCACGGCGTGCGCGGCCACCCGCACCGGCAGCGAGGCCCGCCCCGGCCCGAAGTAGTCGTCGAACAGGTCCCACATGTAGCGCATGGGCGCATGCACGTAGGACAGGTGCTTCGCCCCCGGCGGCTTGCGGATGCCCTTGGCCACGCAGTGGCTGGAGGAGAGGACCAGGTCGTACCCCTCCAGGCGGAAGGATTCGATCGCCCGAGGGAAGAGCGGGAGGAAGTGCCGGTAGCGCCGGTGGATGCCCGGTACGTGCTGGAGGAAGGAGGTGTAGATGGGCCGGGCCTCGATGCGAGGAGCGACGACGCCGGGCTGGTGGACGAGGGTGTAGACGTGGGCCCGCGGGAACAGCTCGCACAGTGCCTCGAGCACGTGCTCACCGCCGCGCTGGGTGACGAGCCAGTCGTGGACGAGGGCGACCTTCACGGGGGCGCCTTGTACCACCTCCCGAGGCGGAAGCCGACAACCAGGCGTCCGGGGGCGCCACGAGGCCCTCTCGTGTGGTAGTGCCTGCCTCGTGGCGAGCGTCCTCATTGACCTTCGGATGGTGAAGGGCCGGCTGCATGGCATCTCGAGGTACGCGCTGGAGATGGCGTGCCGGCTGCCGGCGCTGGCGCCGGATCTGCGCATCAGTGGGCTGACGGGTCCGGAGGGGCTGCCGACGGGGCTGGGCACCCTCACCCCGCGGATTCCCCTGCACCGCTGCCCCGTGGACTTCCTCTCGCCGCTGGAGCAGCCCGCGCTCGCCGGCTCGCTGGCCGTGCTGAAGCCGGACCTCTTCCACGCGACATCTTTCTCGCTGCCGGCGCTGTGGCCAGGGCGACTGGTGGCCACCCTCCACGATGCCAACCACCTGGCGCTGGCGGAGAACTACGGCCCGGGGCGGCGTGCCTACTACAAGCTGATTGTCGGCCCGAGGGCGAAGCGAGCGCAGGCGCTCATCACCGTCTCCGAGTTCTCCCGGGAGGAGCTGGCGCGGTACCTGGGTCTGTCGCCCTATCGCTTGCAGGTCATCCCCAACGGAGTGGACGCGCGCTACCAGCAGCCGGTGCCCTCGGAGCTGAAGGACTTCCGCGAGCGCCATGGGCTGCCGCCGCGCTTCTTCCTCACGGTGGGGAACACGAAGGCGCACAAGAACCTGGGACTGCTGGCGGACATCGCCGAGTCCCTGCCGGTGCCGATGGTGCTGCTGGCCGGCAAGGGCGCGGCGTGGGAGCTGGGCTTCCCCGAGGGGACGATCGAGCTGTCCGAGGTGCCCGAGGACGACATGCCGCGGCTGTACGGGGCGGCCACGGCGCTGCTGATGCCCTCGCGCTACGAAGGCTTCGGGCTGCCGGTGCTGGAGGCGATGGCGTGCGGCTGCCCGGTGGTGGCGGCGCGCACCTCCTCGCTGCCGGAGGTGACGGGTGAGTCGGCGCTGCTGCTCTCCCCGGACGACAAGGACGGCTGGCGCGAGGCCGCGCTGAAGCTGCTGCGCGACGACGGCCTGCGCCGGGAGCTGTCCGAGAAGGGCCGCGAGCGGGCCGCGCGCTTCAGTTGGGAAGACTGCGCCACGCGGACGCTGGCCACCTGGCACCGGGCGCTCGAGGCGCGCTGACGCGCGGCTCGAGCAGAGGATGATCGGCTCCACTACTGGCAGGAGGAGCCGGGACCGGCCCAACCGGAGCAACCCCTCCCAAGCCGTACCTGGGCGCTCCGGGTACGGTTCTCGGCCCTGTTCAGGATCAGAATTCCCAGAAAAATCCTGCGGAATTGTATAAACTCCCTGGACTCCCAGGATTGATTGGCCCTACCCTGCGCAGGATGCCTGGCTGCCCTCCTGGCGGCCAGAGGGGAGCCATATGAATCGAACACTCAGGCAGGGCACATCTCTCGCCGTACTGGCGCTGGGACTCGGAGCCACCAGCGCCAGCGCGTACTACACCCAGTCCTCGGCGACGTACGACGCCACCCCTGCCCCGACCTCGCTGTCGACGGTGTCGGGATGTGACGACTGCTCGCAGGTGGTGAACCTGCCCTTCTCCTTCCCCTTCTATGGGAAGACCTTCACGCAGGTGACCGTCTCCAGCAACGGCTACCTGGTGCTCGGCAACACCACCGCCAGCGCCCACTCCAACCAGCAGCTCTCGTGGGAGGGAACGACCTCCGCGCCCGCCGGAATGATTGCCCCCATGTGGGACGATTGGAACCCCACCGCGGGCGGCGCCGTATATGCCGGCTCGGTGGGCTCGGCCTACGTGGTGGAGTGGCGCGACCTCTACCACTATGGGCAGTCCAGCGGCGGCGGCTACACCTTCAAGGTGAAGCTCTATAGCGACGGCGACTTCGAGTTCCACTACGGCACCCTCACCGGCGGCTACTCCGCCGCGAACGGTGGCGCCTCCGCCACCACTGGCTACCAGGAGGGGCAGAGCACCATCGGGCACCCGGTGAGCTACAACCAGGCCGTCCTCTCCAGTTCCACCGCGAAGCGCTTCAACCGCCCGGGCTCCGTGGCCCTCTATGTCAACGTCCGCGATGGCCTCTTCGATCAGCCTCGCTACGGCCTGCGCTACTACCTCGACTACGCGTGCGGCAGCACCACCGGCTCGGTCAGCTCCGTCAGCACCAGCAGCGCCACCTACGGAGGGTGGAGCCGGGGCTACTCCACGCCCTCGTGCTCGGCACCTGCCGTCCAGGGCACCCGCTACACCGGCGAGGTGAGCTCCACCTATACCGTCTCCACCTACCCGCTCGCGGGCGGGGAGACCAAGGTGACCAGCGGCTCCTACGTCTTCATCAAGCGCGCCGACGTCACCCCCCGGCCGACCCGGCAGAGCACCTTCAGCGTCACCTATGCCGACGCCACGAAGACCTACACCGGCGTGCTCGACTACTGGCAGAGCGGCGCCCTGGACAAGCCGGTGCTCATCGTCACCGGGTTCGATCCGCTCAACGAGGACAACACCGCCAACTACCTCATGCTGATGGGCGATCTGGTGCGCACGCTCCATGACGAGGGCTTCGACGTCATCATCGGCAAGCACGGGGACGGCAACCAGCGGCTCGGTTGGTTCCGCTACGAAGTGGGCGCGTGGATCGACGACGTCATCGGCCGCATGCCCGCGGGCAGCAAGCTGCAGGTGGCCGGCATCAGCCAGGGCGGCATCGTGCTGCGCGACACCCTGCACAACGACGTCAACGGCGCGCTGAGCAAGGTGAAGGCCTGGTACTCCATCGACTCGCCGCAGCTCGGCGCCAACCTCGGCCGGGCCAAGCGCGGCGTGCAGACGCTCGTCCTCTGCCACAAGCCGTCGTCGGATCCGGGTCGGCGCAAGCTCACCTCGGCCGCCGCCTACGACCTCGTGTACAGCATGGCCACCACCTGCTCCTGCGACAACGAGCCGGAGAACTCCACCTGCGGCACCACGTCCTCCTACCATGACCTGTACTACGGCGGCATCGGCTGGCCGACCTCGTCCATCCCCCGCTACGCCCTGGCCTTCAGCGACGCCAACCCCAACAACGGCTTCACGAAGATGGGCAGCGACTCGCGGCTGTACGACTTCGAGTACACCGGGTGGTTCTGCTCGGAGGATCGGGACTGGGAGCCGGGCCAGCGTGACTGCGTCGCGGGCTCGCGCAGCATCGCCGCCGCCGATATCAACACCGACGAGGGCGCCTCGCTCTGCGGCACCTTCAAGCTGCGCCTGAAGTTCGAGCCGGCCTTCATCAACGCCGACTCGGCGCTCGCGGTGACGGGCAATGCGCTCAACCCCGAGACGGCCAGCTCGAGCTGCCCCACCAACTACTCCACCCTCTCCCCCACTCAGTGGAAGGCGTGGGCCTCGAACGACTACAATGAGAAGCATCAGATCCTCTCCTCCGCGCTCGCCGACAAGATGCTGACGTGGGTGAGAGCGGAGCAGTGAGCCGAACCGGCGCCCGGGAGATGTCCTCCCGGGCGCTCGGGAAGGAGCGAGGATGAAACCCGAAGTCAGGCAGCATCCGGGGCGAGCCCGGTCGTGGGTCGTCGGGCTGGGGCTCGCCGCGGTGCTGGGCGCTGGTCTCGCCCTCCGGGGTGGCTCCGAGCCACCGTCGGAGCCGAAGCAGCCATCCTCCTCCTCCACACCGGTGAAGGCGGCAGCCGCTCCGTCGCCCCAAGCGACACGCCCTCTGCGCATCGTCCGTCTCACCGCGTCCCCCCTGGACGTGGCCATCGGTAGCCGCTCGGTCCTGGACTGCCAGGTGGAGGGGGGACGAACCGGCGCGCTGCGCTACTCCTGGGTGGCGGCGAAGGGGCGCATGGAGCCCGGGAGCGGCTCGACCGCGAGCTGGGTCGCCCCGAAGACGCCGGGCATCTACCAGGTGGGCGTGCTCGTCGAGGACGGCGAGTCCCAGGTGAAGCAGACGGTGATGCTCCACGTCCACGTCCCCACCCCCGAGGATCTGCTGGCCCTCATGCGCGGCGGAGACTGGGCGGAGGCGCAGGAGCGGGCGAAGGCGACACAGCAGGAAGTGGAAGCCCGGCTTGGCTCGCTGCGCGAGGTGGTGGCGAAGCGAGAGACCCGGGAGGATCGGCTGCGAGCCTTCTTCGCGCTGGAGGATCTCGCTACGGAGCTGCTCGGAGAGGGGCGCTACGAGGAGGCATTGCAGTCCTACGAGGAGCTGCTGGGCAGCCTGCTGGAGACGGATCCAAAGCGGAAGCGCTACCTCGCGGGCAAGGCCAGCGCCCTCTTCGCGCTCGGGAGGGAGGAGGAGGCCCTGCGGGCCTATGCGGAGGCGGGGGACTACAACCATCCCATGTCCCACTACTACGCGGGCCTGCTGCTGGAAGCGCGCGGCCAGCTTCCCGAGGCCCTCGAGGCCTACCGGCAAGCTTCCGAGTCCAACCGATGGTTCGCGGATCCGCTGCTGCGCTACGCACAGCTCCTACTGCGCCTGGGACGGCCCACGGAAGAGGTGATGGAGTTGCTCGTCACGGCCTCCCCGCGCTTCGGGCGGGACGTCATGCTGGAGCGGCTGGCCACCGACGCGCAGTTCGCCCTGCTCAACCAGGCCCTCACCGCGAGCGGCCGGGCCGTGGAGCTCGAGGACCAACGGCCGATCGAGGAATCCCTCCCCGAGCCGCCCAAGCCGCCCGAGCCCGGGCAGGGCGCGGTGATCGTCCGGCAGGACTGACAGGGACCGTGGTCCCCGACCTTCAGTGCGCCACGTCGCCCAGCACGTCCTCGATGCGATTGGCGCTCAGAGCCCGGTCGAACCATACGTCCAACATGGCCATGTCCCCGCAAGAGAGAATGCGTTGCCGGACCGCCTCTCCCACCGCCACGCCCCGCGCGGCCAGAATCCGCAGAATGCTCTGGGCCACTCCCTTCTTCTCGCCCTCCTTCAATCCCCTCTTCTCGCCCTCCTTCAGTCCCCTCTTCTCGCCCTCCTTCAGTCCCCTCTCGACTCCCTGAGCAATGAGCTCGTCGCCATAGCTCCTCATCAGTTCCTCCGTTCCCGGCTCCTGCATGAGGGAATCTAGCATTCCAGCTGTAGCCATGTACGCCGCCTTGTCCCCCACCCTCACCAGGTAGCGCACCAGCGTGAACAGCTCCTCTCGTCCACCTGGCTCCGCCCACAGTTCCCACCAGAGGGCCTTCCAGCCGGTCACCTGCTCGGCGAGTTCCTCGCTACGCCCGTATTTGAGCGCCAGCAGCGCCAGCCTCATGAGTGGTGACCCCGGCCTCGCCATCAGGGCCGTCGCCGCCTCCTCCGTCAGGTCGTCCACCCGGTACTCGAAGCGCGGCAGCAGCCCCAGCCACCCCTCCCTCGGCTCCGGCACGTCGAAGAGTTCCTCCACCCTCCGCGCGGCCGTCCACCCTCCCTCCTCCCCGTGGTACAGCACCACGGGGATGATGACCGGCAACCTCGGGCTCTCCGCGTGGTGCCGCCGCCACTGCTCGAGCTGCTTCACCACGTAGCGCAGCATCCTCCACGCCATCCAGGGGTCCACCCTCGACTGGTGCTCCAGCAGCAGATACAGCAGGATTGGCCGCCCTCCCCTGAGCTTCGCCGAGAAGAGCAGGTCCCTCTCCGTCCTCCTCAGCTCCGGATCCACCACCGAGCGCGACTCCCGCTTGAGCGTCGTCCAGTCCACCTCGGCGACGACTTCCCGCGGGAGTACGGCGCGCAGCTCCGCCTCCGCCCTGCGGGGGTTCTCGAAGGTGTAGCGAGCGAAGAGGTCATGCGGTCCGGACATGTCTGGTGGCACGACGTCAGCAAATGACGCGCCACCCGAAAACACGGCGGAGTTCACGAGCAGGGTGCGGCCCACACCGGCCTCATGCATCCAGCGCGCGAGACGGTACATCCAGCCTCGGACACGGGGCCACACTGCCCTCCGTCAGGAACTCAGCGGGTGTCGCCCTCGCAGGGCAGTACCACCGGAGGAGGGCTGACGACGCGAGGCGGAGCGGAGCGGACCGGAGGCTCCACGCCGAGCTCGGCGGCGAGCGCCTCCACTGCGGCGGGAACGAGCCGCGAGTCCTGGCTCAAGACTCCGAGCGCCCGCGACGACTCGGCCTCTCCGGGCCGAGCCTGCTGCACCTGGACGACGAAGGCCGCCGCGCACTGCAAAGCCCGAGCAATCAACCCCGCGGGAGGACCCGGCTCCCTCCCCGCCAGCAGCACGGAGGAGAGAGTCCCATTCAGCTCGGGCAACTCCTCGCTGGCGAGCCTCCGCACACGTGTGAGCGAGGGGAGGACGAAGCGCCGCGGCTCCTCCAGCCGCGCGGCGAGCGCGAGCGTGCGGGCCGCCGTGACGGCCAGGGCCGCCTCGGTGTCGCTGCCCCCCAGCCGCGTCACGCAGCCTCGGGTGAGGCGCACCAGCAGAGGAGCCAGGGCCGCGCTGCCTCCCAGCAGCGACAGGGTATCGTCTAGCAACCGCGAGTGCTGGGCCTGCAACCGGATGAAGAATCCCTCCCCGCTTGGGGGCTCCACCAGGAGGTTGGAGGTTTCGTCCTCCTCCAGGGGGTGCAGCACCGGCGGCGGCCCCGCGGGCAGGCGCAGCCGCGGATCCGTCCGGACGATGGACGGAATGACGGCCGAGGGGCGCGACGGGGCCTCATCGGTGAGCAGAATCTCCTCGCGAGGCACGGAGCCCATCAGCTCCACGGGCGAGCGTCGC
>QKJM01000708.1 GCA_003249315.1 Archangium sp. | reverse complement strand
ACCCGCAGGTTAGCACGCCGTCGCGGGCCCGCTCATGCCCTGGCACGCTTATCCATGACCACCACCTCTTCCATCACCTCCACCTGCTCCTTCTGCTCGGGAATGGGGGGCAGCTCCAGGGTGAACGTGGCGCCCTTCCCCGGTCCCTGGCTGTAGGCCTTCAGTGTCCCTCCCAGCTCCTGGGCGGCCAGGGCACTGGAGTGCAGGCCGAAGCCGTGCCCGTCCTCGCGGGTGGTGAAGCCATGCTGGAAGATGCGCGTGAGCAGCTCCGGGGTGATTCCCACGCCATTGTCCCGTATCTCGAGGTGGATACGGCCGTCAGCGGAGCTCTCCAGGCTCACCGTCAGGAGCCGCTCATCCTCGGGCACGTCATCCATGGCGTACTTGGCGTTGCTGATCAGATTGACGAGGATCATCAACACCTTGTGCTTCTCGGTCTGGATGGGGGGCACCTCCGCGAGGTTCTGCTCCACCTTGACGTGGTGGCGGCTGAGCGCGGCCTGGTTGATGCGCAGGGAGTCCTCCACCAACTCCTTGAGGTCGACCGACTCGAAGATCTGCTGCGGTGTCCGGGCGTAGTGCTGCTGCAGCTTGACGATGGCGCCGATGTGCTCGGTGTGCCGGCTGACGTCGCCGAGCAGGGACAGGAGCGCCTGGCGCTCGGTCTGCAGGTATTTCCCGAGCTGGTTCAGGAAGGGCAGCGCATTCCTCCCGCGCTCGTCCTGGGTGAGGAAGGTCCCCAGGTCCGCTTGATGCTCCACGAGCAGGTTCGCCAGCCGCTCCACGCTCTCGAGCTTCAGCCGGGTGACCCGCTCCTCGGCGAGCTGGGCCGAGGTGCTGACGCTGGTCAGCACGTTGCCCACGTTGTGCAGGATGTTGGTGGCGATCTCCGCCCGGCCCACCTGCCGCGCGGTCTCCACGAACCGCTTGTGGACTTCCTGGAGCTTCTGGGTGCGCTCCTCCACCCGCTGCTCCAGTCCCTCGTTGGCCTGCCGCAGCGCCTCCTCGCGCTGCTGGACTTCCCGGGCCATGAGCTGGAAGGCGCTCGCCAGCCGCCCCAGCTCGTCATTTCGCGAGGTATCGAGTGAGACCTCGAAGTCACCGACAGCCACCTGGTCCGTGGCCTGGGTGAAGGCCAGCAGCGGCTGGGTGATCTTCTGCCGCAGCACCCAGGACATGATGAGGAGCTCCAGCAGCAACGACAGCACGCCGATCAGCAGGACATAGCGCGCCACCCCGAAGGCAGCCGCGGAGACCTCCTTCTTGGGCATCACCGTGACGAGGTTCCAGCCCGGGCCCTCCAGACGGGTCACGGCGAGGTACTCGTCATGCTCGTTCAGCTCCAGCACGTTCCGGTCGGGCGAGTGGGTCTTCACCTTCTCGAAGATGTCGCGCAGGTGGGTGAGCTGCTCGGCGGAGCCCCCCTGCTCGAAGAGCTCCTCCGCCGGCCGGGGGTCTTCCCGGACGTTGTAGGGCTCCACGCCGCTCTTCATCCTCAGCTCGGGGTGGACGATGAGCTGGCCATCATCACGGAAGAGGAGGTTGTAGGCCCCGAGCATGTGCTCGTTGCGGATCCGGTGCATCAGCTCATCCAGGAGCACGTCATGGGAGAGGGTCGCGACATGCTGACCGTCCATGTCCAGCGGGGTCGAGACGGTGACCATCCAGATCTTGCTGGGGGGATCCTCGAAGATGCCGGTCCATGAGGACTTCCGCTGCGGATTGTTCTCGGGCTGGGCGAGGGTGAAGTACTCGAAGCCCACGAGCGAGAAGTCCGGCTCGACGTCCTGGAACCAGGTGGCCCCCGCCGGCCAGTAGCCCACCAGCACGCCCTCCGGGAGCATGATGCCGGTGTTGGTGAAGCGGACGATGAAGGCGGGCCCATACTGGGCGACCACTTCATAGGTGGCCACGAGCCGGCGGCGGAAGTCGAGATCGTCCGTCACGCCCGGAGGGACGAAGACCCCCGGCATCCTCTTGCCATCGAAGCCCTCGGGGTTGTTGCGGATCGTCCCATCCGGTCGCTTCGAGAACAGGATGTCGAAGCGGGGGTTGGGATCCTCCTGGCTCCAGGCTCGGAACCGCTCTTCCAGAGCCGTCTTGAGGATGGCGTGGTTGTCCTGCGCCAGCACGAAGATGGCCTGCTCCCGCTGCGCGCGAGTCTGGATGGCCCGTTCCATCCGCCCGAGGGTTTCGTCGCGGAAGGAGTTGTAGATGTGGAGGTAGCCGAAGATGGTGATCAGGGCGATGATCGCCGCGATGCGCACGCCCATGTTGATGAGCGTCGAGCGGGCCAGGGAGCCCCGAGATTCAGGAAGGTGAGCGTGCGACATCTCGACTCGAACTCCTTATGGTGGTTCAGGGCGTGCGTGGGGAATGGGCTGACGCACTCTCCGCCGGCTCATCGCCGTCGAGAATACCGTCGAGGTCGCGGTCAATCCCCATGCGCGGGCCCGAACCAGGGGGAGTGCAGGTATACGTCAGCACGCCTCCGCTGGCGATGACGGCCGACCTCAGGGCCGAGACTGGGAGGGGGGGGCTCGCCCGCCGGTCTCCCTTGAACCGCCCTCCGCCCAGGTAGAGGAAGCCCACCTCCTTCCGACCGAGGAGCCCCTTGGCCACCAGGTCGCACTCGCCGACGTCCGCGCGCTCGACCAGGAGATTGATCCGGGGGAGCGCCACGGCCGCGTTGGAGGAGGTGAGCGTCACCTGCTGGCCGACGATCGGCGCCAGGTTGCTGTCGAAGGCCAGCATGAACTGCGTCATGTTCTTCTTGGCCTCGACGCCCTCGGGGGTGTCCGGGATGCCCACCGAGTTGAAGATGGGATGGAAGTCGAAGCCGCTGTTGAAGCGGAACAGCGTGTCGAGGGTGCCGTCGCTGTTGAAGCCGAAGCCGCGGATCTGATCGCCGAGGAAGGGATCGGCCGGGAGGAAGCCGAAGTCGTAGCCCACTCCGAACATACCGACCTTCTGGTACAGGTTCCGCAGGTGCGGCGTCTTCGGGAAGACGGCCGTCCCGACGAAGGCCGACTTGCTGTCCGTTCCGAAGAGGCCCTTGAAGGGGCCCTCGCCGGGGTTGGCGGAGGGATCGAGCTTGTGGCAGGACGCGCACGAGCCATGGAAGAAGCTCGTGGTGTCCATGAAGAAGTCCCGCCCCGCCTGCTGCTCCGGAGTGAGCGAGTTGTCGAGGTTCCGGACGGGATTGGGCGGATAGGTGATCTGGAGGATGAAGTCGGTGAACTGTTGCATCTCCGCGGGGGAGAGCTGCGTGTTCCGTCCGAGCAGGTCCATGAACGCGGGGTTGAACTGCTTGAACGCGGCGGCCTCGTCGAAGGCCCCGTCGTCGGGCTGGGCGCTCGGCTCCTCGTAGCCGCCGGTGCGGTCTCCACGCCAGTGCATCGGACCGTGGTTCGCCATCCCGCGCAAGCTCTGGGTCGACAGCGGCCCCTTCAGCGGATGGAAGTCGGGGCTCTGGCCGAAGGTGGGATCATCCCCGAACTCGGGTGGCACCTGGGCGATGGGATTCGGGTTGCTCTTGAAAGGGGCATCCGGGTTGCCCAGGTCCCACACCAGGCTGTCGAGGTCGCCGAAGATGTGGCAGCTCGCGCAGGACGAGTCACCGTGGCTCGAGCTCCCCCGCGCGTCGTAGAGGAACGTGCGCCCCGCCACCACGCTCGCCGGCTCGGGGTTGTACATCCTCACGTGGGCGAGCTCCCGGCGCTTCCGGGTATCGACGATGGAGATGGCGTTGTCGAAGCGCGTCAGCACGTACATGCGCCCGCGGGCCTCGTCCAGCACCATGCCGGTGGGGCCGCCGCCGCTCAGGAGGATCTGCTTCTCCGTGCTCGGCACGAAGGTGTCGGCCTCGAGCTCGGCGGTGGAGGAGACGCCGATCTTCGAGGAGCCGAACGCCGCTACGTACAGCGTGGCGCCATCGGAGGTCACCACCATGCCGAGCGGCTGCGCGAGGCTCTTCTCGTTCTCGGGGTTGGGGATGGGGGCGCAGCAAGTGCTGTAGTCGATGTGCTTGTTGAGGTGCCGCGGAGCGACGCCCGTGGAGCTCAGCACCGAAATCCGGCTCTCGTGGAGGTGCCCGCGGAGGCTGCTTCCGGTGAAGTCGCCGGGCCCCTCGAAGCGCAGATCATTCCGCGCCTCGGTGTTGCTGACATACACCTTCCCGTTCACCGGGTTGACGGCCATGTTGAACAGGATGGTGCCGACGCCGGAGTAGAAGCCGGCCGAGCCCGGGAGCTGCGTCGGCGGGTTGGCGGTGGCGTCGATGACGAACACGTCCTTGTCCGGGAGGGAGAATCTCACGTGCTCGGTCCAGGGCCGGTTCAGCACGTCCACCCAGTCCTGTCCGTTGTACCTGACGAGCACGGAGGTCTCCGGCCCCGGAATCCCCTCGAAGTTGACGTTCGGTCCGGGGACGCCGCCAGCCGCCTCGCCTCCGTTGGGCACGAGGATTTCGTGGATGACGGTGGAGCGGTTGCCGGAGTGGAACGCGGCGGCATAGACGCGCGAGCCATCGGGCGTCGCCGCCAGCGCGCGAGGGGTATCGCTGAAGAGCGTGACGATGGTGAGTGGAGCGCCACCGAGCGCGGTGCCCTGATCGTTGGCATCGAAGACCCAGACATCGGCCCGGCCGATGCCCGGCGTGGTGAACTGGGGATCGAAGGGGATGTTCTGGCCGCGGTGGGCGGTGGTGATGAAGGCGCGGCTCTTCCCCGGTCCGGCGAAGACGATGTCACGCGGCTCGTCGCCGACGAGCAGGGTTCGCACCACGGCGCCGCCGTGCCCATTCGGAGCGAGCCGCACGATGCTCACGCTGTCGGACAGGTGGTTGACGACCCAGACCTCCTCGTCGCTCCGCGCCGCGACCGCGACCGGCTCGAGCCCGACGGGCACCGAGCCGCGATGCTTCAGGCCGCTCGGTTGGAGCTGGAAGATCTCGAGGCGGCTGTCCGGTGTATTGACGGCATAGAGGAACCTGCCGCTCGGCGAGAGAGCGAGCGGGCGGACCTGCCCACTCTCGAAGAGCGTATAAGGCGCCGCGGAAGCCTCGAGGCTGGCTGCCTGGCTCGCGAGCAGCAGAGCGACGAGGACCACTCTCCACGGGTGGGAACACACCGGGCCACGAGGTCGAATAGGCGCAGGTCTCATCATTCCCCCCATTCTAATGGGGGTTTCTGTCAAAAAGCCTGGGACAACCCGTATGGATCAGCGCCAGATCCTATCCTAGAGCACCCCGCGAGCCTTGATATCCAGGTATAGGTTCACCGCCGCGAGGCTCAATTCGTCGGGCTGGACGTCGAGCATCCGCACGCCGCTGGAGCTCATCTCGACCTCGAGGGCCTCGCGCTCGGTGAGCAGCTCGCAGGCCACTGCTTGCTGGAAGGCCTGCTCGGGGCCCTCGGGCGGGGTGACGAGCAGCCGTGAGAGCGCGGTGTCGATGTGCTGAGATGTGCCGAACGCACCCCCGGAGCAGTCAGGAGAGCAGGGAGCCGCCGTCCACCCCAGGGGGAGCGGAGGCTCCCGTCCTCCAGGCGCATTCACCCGCGCGTGACACATCCATCTGCTGAAGCCGACCTGCCCGACCCGCACGCGCTGGAAGGCGCGCAACGGGCCGCGGTCATCCAACCTTCTTCAACAACAGCCTGTCAGTTCAGCAGTGTTCGACACCACAAACGGAGACTTTGCAGGCAGTTCCGTTGGGGCAGATTCCACTTTCCGGGCACTTCGGCCGGCACAAATACTCGCCGGTGGGACACTGACAAACGCTTGTCGAGGGGCACGAGTTATCCGGATACGCACAGGCCAGTCCCTGCTCCACGGTGTCGATCGTATCTGGTGTGGCTTGCTCGGCGGCTCCTCCGCAGCCCATCAGCATTCCAATCGAAATCGCTACAGCGTACACGACTCGGTGCATGCTTGCTCCTCCAGGTCAGGTGAAGTGTCGATCTGTACACCATTCCCGATGCCGTGCAACTTTGGCAGCGGTGAGTGTCAGTGTAGTTGACGCCTGAAGTTCGCATCAGGCCAGTCGCTTCTAAAGACACGTGGGAAGAGCCAGAACACTGTTGTGGGAGGTGGCAGTTGCAGAGGGGCCGAGGAGGGAGCTCTAGGGTTCCAAGATGCACGAGCGCCAGACGCACAGACTGGTAGCCATACTGCGAGGCGCGCTTCTTCGCGTAGATGTGGTCCATGCCGTAGCCCTCGGGGCAGGCCCAGGGGCGTGGACGGGAAGTCCACGGCGTCTGCCTCGGGGTGTTGCTTCCCTGTCCACACCTTCTGCTCCCAACGCCGGGATTTCGCGCGTCGCACTCCGGCACCTCCATTGCAGTCAGGGCGAGCGCTTCACCCTGAACCCTGATGCATTTCATGGTCTTCCCCGCGAAGGAGTGACAAATGAAGAAGATGCGACGGTTGTCTGACAGGCGCCTGGGGATGTGGTGGATGTGGCCCGGCGCCCTGCTGGCCACCTCTCTCGTCACCGGATGTACCCAGCAGGGCGAGCCCACCAACCTCGCCGCGGCCCTGGAGAACCAGGGCAGGGCGCGGGCGCAGCTCGAGGAGACGCCTCGGCCCCGCCTCGAGTCCCTCACGGCCACGCCCCTCGAGGAGGACCTCTCCCAGCGGACGAAGAGCCTCCTGGAGGTGACGCTCGCCGAGGGGCAGGAGAAGGTGAGCGAGGTGCCCATGACGGGCGACGATGGCGAGCCGCTGCTGCTGCGCGACGACGGCCGCAGCGGCGATACCAAGGCGGGTGACGGCATCTTCTCCGCCATCGGCATGGTCGACTTCGACGAGCACTGGAAGACGCAGGAGCGCATCATCGAATTCCAGGATCAGCAGAGGGATCCGCTCCTGGTGGCCACCTTCGACAACCGCGTGATGGTGGACGAGCGGCCGTTGGAGCCCCTTCCGGCGGAGCTCTTCAGGCCCTTCAATCGCATTCCCATCCACCCCTCGGGCATTTCCATCGCCATCAGCCCCAGCAAGTCCCTCATCATCACCCACCCGAACGTCGTCAACGACCCCACGCGGACGTATGACCCATGTACGAACAGCGGCGATCCGAACGGGGTGTGGACGTTCAACCACCTGATGACGGAGATGGCCAACCAGCCGGCCACGGGCATCACCCCCGCGGCCTTCACCCGCCATTGGCTGCAGCACTGGGAGGTCAATCAGACCCTCAACGCGTGGACCGTCCCCGCTCGGCTCGCCATCCAGCCGAAAATCATCAACCCCTGGCCCCTGGCGGGAGCCGAGCTGGACATGACGCAGGCCCCCTTCAAGCTGGTGGCCATCGTCAACCGCCTGGACCTGGGCAAGGGCCAGGGCAGCTACGGCTCGGGTGGCGCGGGAGAGCTGCGGTTCGTCTTCGCTGCGGTGGACCGTTCGGCGGCCACCTGCACCGTTCAGCCCTTCCTGGTCATCTTCGAGTACAAGGTGCCCCGTAGCGGCTGCCCGACGGTGAAGAGCTGGGCCCAGGCGTGGGCCGGTCTCTCGGCCGGCGTGCTGGGAAGCTCCTCCTACAACGCCCAGCTCGAGAGCCTCACCGAGGAGGTCGTGGTGCGCAACGCGGCGCCCACGAAGCCCAACGGCAGCGCCATCAGCCAGATTCGCACCAATGAAATCATGCTCGCCTCGCCCTGGGAACTGCGCGAGTTCCGCCTCTTCGCCTCGGGCGTGACGCCCAACCAACTGTCGGAGCATACGGTCGCCCTGACGGCAGGGGATGCGCGCAACAACACCTCGACGCTGGCCAGCTACATCAACACCTTCCAGGCCAACATCCTGGCGAACAACTACACCGTCCCGCTGGACTGGCCCGCCACGGCCAACAACTTCCTGGGCGCCAACCCGCGCATCCCCTTCCCGACGTCCGCCAGCTTCTGGAACGCTCCGGGCATCCTCAATAACGACGCGCGCCACAAGTTCTCGCTCAACAGCTGCAATGGCTGCCATGGGCGTGAGACGAGCCTTCCCTCCGTCTCCACCGCCTTCACGCACATCGACCAGAACGGAAATCTGTCTCAGTTCCTCGGTGCGGGCATGAGCAACATCAACAACCCGCACAACGTGCCAGATCCCGTGAGCGGCGTGACGCGCCAGTTCTTCGAGATGCGCGACCGCGCACAGCACCTGGACAGCGTCGCCCACCAGTCCTGCCTGATTCAAGCCTTCGAACACCACATGTTCGCGGTGCATTGAGCAGAGGGACGTCCGGGAGATGTCCCCGGGAAGGTGTCGGAGGACGCGCGTACCTCCGGCGCCTCCCCAAACCCCTCATGAGGGCTCGCTACTTGCGAGGCACGATGGGCTGCGGGCAGGCGCAGGTGGGCGAGCCGTTGCGCGTCGATTCGCTGAATTTTCATGCTCTCGGTGGCAAGCACTTTCAGGAGCCACCATGAACAAAACCCTTCACGGAGAATTGACGGCCCCCCGTCACGCCCCTCCTCGTTCCCTTGTTTTCGTTGCGGCACTCACCCTCCTGGTTTCCTGCGCGACGACCGGAGGAGCCGGTTCCGCCGGAACCGCGGCGACTGTCTTTGTCGGCACGATCCTCACCATGGATGACCGAGGGACGATCGCCGGGGCCGTCTCCGTGGACGGTCTCGGCCGCATCTTGAAGGTGGGAGCCGAGAAGGACGTGATGGATGGACTTGGAACCGGAGTCGACGTCATCTGAGCCTGCCTCGGTTTTGTTGGACACACTTCGAGAGGCCAGCCTTCGCGCGCCGCATTCTGCACCCGCTCCTGCGGTGTTTCAGGCAGGAGGCTCAGCCGAGATACGCGCCAAGGAGCGCCTGGAGCGCGTCGCCGGACGGGTCCACATACTTCTGCGAGACGAGGCCCCTCACCCTTTCCGAGGTGATGTAGCGGAGGCTGGGCTGCTCGGCGGTGGCGGCCTGGACGATGACGCGGGCCACTTCGTCGGCGGTCTGCCCGGCCTGCGCGTAGGAGCCGCGGACCGAGTGCATGTAGGCGTCGAAGAGAGGCTGGTACTCGGCGAGCTGCGCTGTGTTCATCTCCGAGCCCGTGGCCATGACGTTGGCGACGAATTCGGTGTTCACCGCCCCCGGCTCGATGAGGGACAGGTGGATGCCCAGGCGCCTGGCGACGGGGGCGAGGCTCTCGTAGAAGCCCTCCACGGCGAACTTGGCCGCGCAGTAGGCGTCATTGAAGGGCTGGCCGATGAGGCCGCCCACGCTGGTGACGGCGAGGACGTGCCCCGAGCGCTGCCGACGCATGGCGGGAAACACGGCCCTCGTCACGCGCCAGACGCCGACGAAGTTGACGTCGAGGGTGCGTTGGAGGGCCTCGGAGGACGTCTGCTCCATGGAGCCGAGGAAACCGGCGCCGGCGTTGTTGACGAGCACGTCGATGCGGCCGTGGTCCTTCAACACGCCCTCCACGCAGGCGTGTACGGAGGCGTCGCTTTGCACGTCCAACTCGCGTACCTCGAGCGAGAGTCGCTCGGCGGCGGCGCGAGCGCGCAGGGGCTCTGCCTTGTCGAGGTTGCGCAGGGTGGCGACGACGTGGAAGCCCGCCTGGGCCAGGTGGATGGCGGCGCTCAGGCCGATGCCCGTGGAAGTTCCGGTGACGAGTGCGATGGGGGCCATGATATTGCTCCGTGGTGGCGCGTGCCGGGGTGGCGCGCGCGACCCTCTCGTACCAGTCCGCTCGTGGAGTGGCATTGACCGCGGGCGCCAAGGCATGGACCCATGACGCCAACCGGCCTCGGACGGACGCTGATGATGCCTCGCTCGTTCCGTGTGCGCATGCGCGAGGCGGGGGTGGACGCGGACGCCCTGGCGCGGGAGGTGGGGGTGGCCTCGCTGGACGCGCGCTTCACGCCTCGGCAGGCGGATGCCTTCATCGACGTGCTCTTCGCGGCGGTGGGGGACGGGGCGTACGGGCTGCGCGCCGGTGCGGACATACGCCCCGAGTTGTTTGGGGTGGCGGGCCTGGCCGCCATGTCGGCGCCCACCCTGGGGGGCGCCCTGGCGCGGTTGGAGCGCTACAAGCGCTTGTTCTCGGTGGACACGCTGGAGCAGGTGTCTGGGCGGGAGAGCGTGCGGGTACGCGTCAACCTGGCGCGTCCCGAGGGCCCGAGCGCGCGAGCCCGCGCGGACATGGAGCTGGCCTTCGTCGTGTGCTTCGGCCGGAGGTTGACGATGACCCGGCTGGTGCCGTTGGAGGTGCGGTTGCGAGGGCCGGCTCCGGCGCATTCGGGGGACTACGAAGCCGTCTTCGGCTGCGCGCCGCGGTATGGGGCGGAGGTGGACGAGGTGGCGTTGTCGGTGCTGGACATGGCGCGGCCGCTGGTGAGCAGCAACCCGGAGCTGCAAGGCCTGGTGGGGCCGTGGGCCGAGCAGTTGTTGAGGGAGAACGGCAGCGAGGACGTGGTGGCTCGGGTGCGTGCGGCGCTGGCTCGGATGCTGCCGGACGGAGAGCCCTCACTCGAGAGGGTGGCGCGAGCGCTGGGCAGCAGCGAGCGCAGCTTGCAGCGGCGGCTGGCCGAGGCGGAGGTGTCCTTCCGGGCATTGCTCGGAGAGGTGCGCCGCGAGGTGGCGCGGGAGAAGTTGATGGACCCGGACATGGACCTGGCCGAGCTCTCCTTCTTGCTGGGTTTCTCGGAGCCCACGGCCTTCCACCGTGCCTTCAGGCGGTGGGAGGGGATGACGCCTCGGGAGTACCGCGAGGCCGCCCGAGCGTCGGGGAAGGTGTCTTAGGAATCCTTTGACACCTTTCGAGAGCCGTTCCTCCAGGCCCTCGCCCGTCACCTCCCGGTAGCGCTTGATGGCGGCGATGAGCTGGTCCTGCCGCACCAGCGCGGTGAGCTCCGCGAGGAACTCCTCGTCCACCCACAGGAGGCACACGAAGAGGAAGCGTTCATTCACGCGAGCGTAACCGCCCACCGTGGGTTTGAAGCGCTTCCGCACCGTGAAGCGCGAGGACGTGGACGCGGAGCGGGTGCTCGGCGGTCCCATGGGCGTCTACGAGGCCGAGCGCCACCCCTTCCTCGGCGAGGAGCTGGCGCTGATCACCGAGCGGCTCGCCCTGCGGCGGCCCGTGTTCGGCATCTGCCTGGAGGCCCAACTGCTGGCCTCCGCGGGCCGGTGCCGAGGTCTTCGTGGCGTCTACTCCACCCCGAGCTTCGGGCAGATGTCGGTGAGGGGGCAGGCGTCACACTTGGGCTTGCGCGCCGTGCAGGTGTAGCGGCCGTGCAGCACCACCGCGGGCCCGAAGAAGGTCCACTCGTCCTGGGGGACGAGCTTCATCAGGTCCTTCTCGATCTCCTCGGGCTTCTTCTTCCTGGTGAGGCCCAGGCGCTGGCTGACGCGCGCCACGTGCGTGTCGACGATGACGCCCGAGGGCAGGTTGAACGCGGTGTTGAGCACCACGTTCGCCGTCTTGCGGGCCACGCCGGGCAGGGTGGTGAGCTCGTCGATGGTCCGGGGTACCTCGCCGCCGAACTTCGCGAGCAGCTCGCGGCTCATGGCCTGCACCGACTTCGTCTTCTGCTTGAAGAAGCCGGTGGGCTTGAGGTCCTCCTCGAGTCCGGCGGTATCGGCCTCGGCGAGGGCCTTGGGGCCCGGGTACTTCTTGAAGAGGGTGGCGGTCACCCGGTTGACGCGCTCGTCGGTGCATTGGGCGGCGAGGATGGTGGCGACGAGCAGCTCGAAGGGGGTGGACCAGTTGAGCTCGTAGCGGGCATCTGGGTGGGCCTCGTGCATACGGGCGAGGACAGTCTTGGCGATCTGGGCGGCGGTCATGGCGTCGGGTCCGGAAGAGGAAGCGCGGCAGTGTACCGGCCAGGGTCCACTGCGAAAGCGTCTCTTGTGGGTCAGGTCCTACGAGCCGTCGACCCCGAACACGCCCGGTTGCTCCTCGGAGAAGAGCGTCTGCCCGGCGAAGGAGAAGCTGCTCCTGAACAGGCCGCTCGCAAGCACGCGATTGTCCTCGATGGCCACGTCGGAGAAGCTGCTCGTGTCCACGTGGCTAGACAAGGCGGGCCGGAGGGGGCCTGATGGGGGCTCCCTTCACACCCTGCTGCCCCGAGCCCCTTGACCGGAGGAGCTGTCGGTTGTCGAGCCGACGAGGAGAGAGCGTCATGAGCAACGAACTGCCCCCTGTCCAGGACTGGACCCCCTCCGACGAGGCTGCGTTCCTCCAACTCCTCGCGGAGCTCAACCTGATGTTGGTCCGCCCCGACGGGCGCATGTCGCTGACGGGGGCCCTGATACAGGAGTCCCTCTGCGAGGTCTGCAACCCCCTGCTCACCCCCGACCCCGAACGGCGCGGCTTCTGGCTGCCCTACCGCAACGGCGAGAAGGAGATCTCCCACTTCTTCGAGCGCTGGCTGAAGTACGCGCCCGACCCCGAGAACCCCGGCTTCTACATCGACTACTGGGACTACCTGGCCAACACCAAGGCCGGCCTGAAGCTGAACAACGCGGACAAGCCCTTCAGGCGCTGGTTCGTGCGCTTCCTGGACATGCGCGGGCGCTGGCTCAACTCTCCCGCTTCGGCCAGCACCATCCCCGCCTGGATGGTCTACAAGGGCGAGGATGGGCACCCCTTCGACATCGACGACTACGACGTCCCCGCGGGTGGCTTCCAGACCTTCAACCAGTTCTTCCTCCGCAACGTCAAGGCGAGCGTGCGGCCCCTGTGTAGCGCGGCGTCCGACCCGGGCGTGGTAGTGGCTCCCTGCGACGGCGGCATCTTCTACCTGACCCGAGGAGCGGTCGAAGGGGAGGCCTACACCCTGCCGAGCAAGTCCGGTGACACCTTCCAGCTCCTGCGAGCCATCCCGGGCTACGGCGGCAGCTTCCTGGGCGGGCCGCTGCTGGACATGCTGCTCTGGTTCACGGACTACCACCACTTCGGTGCGCCGGTGACGGGCATCATCGTCCACCAGGGCGTCTACCAGGGCTCCTACAACTACGACTTCGACGACTTCGATGCCGACGACCCCTACGCCCCGCCTCCGCCCGAGAGCAGCGACCGGGTGGGCTGGTACCAGGAGCTCGGCAAGCACAAGCGCTACGTCTGGATCATCAAGACCGAGGCCCTGGGCCTGGTGGCCATGGTGGCCATCGGCTTCTGGGGCGTGGGCAGCATCATCAGCACCGTGTCCACGGGGACGAAGGTCGAGAAGGGACAGCTCATCGGGCACTTCGGCTACGGCGGCTCCTCCATCGTCCTCGCCTTCGAGCCCGACCTCGACCTGAGCTTCGAGGTCGACGGTCAGCCCGTGAGCGACCCGGATCACCCGGTGCTCATGAAGATCCGACAGTGCATCGGGAAGGCTGGGTCGGTCTGCTCCTGAGGTGCCGTGCCAGCTCCCTGGATAGGTGTCAAAGGCTTTTCGTTCCCAGAGAAGGTCTCAAGCGGGGAGGGAAGGCAAGTTGCGGGCTGGTGCGTAAGGGGCGAAAGGACTGGGGACATGGTGGGTACTCCCGTCCAGGGGGACGGACGCAGGCGTCCAGCTAAAGCCTTTGACATTCGCCGCCAGATAAAGCCTTTAACTCCCGACGCCGGGATATACCTCTCCGGGGGATATCGTGGGGCAAGGAGCGAGGAGAATCGTGACTTCAATGCAAGAGAATCGAAACAATCAGCATCTCCCGGAAGGGAATCGGGTAACGGAGGGGATCGAGGAGAAATGGGAGGGCACCAATGAGCAGTGGTGGAACTGGTACCTCTCTTTGGCGGACAACGGCGGGGTCGCGCCTGCGCCCGAGCCCCTCGGGTCGCCCGGCTTCGACGCGTCGGCGCTGAAGGATATTCGGGTGCTCACCCGGGAGGAACTCCGAGCGGAGATGGCCGAGCCCTACCCGCTGACAGAGGAGCAGATTCAGCGATTTCAGGCGGAGAGCTACATCCGCCTGACCGGCTTCTTCAGCGCGGGCGCCATCCTTTTGCTGCGGCAGGAGGCGCTCCGGGTATTTTACTCGCATCACGAGCCTGATCCCGACCGACGATTCAGCAGCATGGAGCTCATGTGGCTCGAGAATGAGATCATCCGGGAGATCGTCACGGGGAGGAGGCTCGGCCAGCTCGCCGCGAACCTGCTGCGAGTGCCCCGTGTCCGCATGTACCACGACGATTTCTTGTGCAAGGAGCCGGGTGGAGGGCGCACGCCCTGGCACTACGATGGCCACCACTATCCGATCGCGAGCCGCAATATCGGCACGGCGTGGATCCCCCTCCAGCCAACGCCCGGAAGGATGGGGATGCTCGAGCTGTCCAAGGGGATGGAGACGCACGAGATCGTGCGGGAGATCCCGTTCGACAAATTCGCGCAGGAGCATGATCGCGCCATCGCGGAACAATTGGTCGCGCGCGCCGTCGAGATCGACCAGAGGCCTTTCGAGCTGGGTGAGATCAGCTTTCAGCACTGCTTGAACGTGCATGGCGCGAGCGCGAATGTCACCTCGGCGCAGCGGCTCGCGTACGGAGCCAGCTATTTCGAGGACGGCGCCCGTGTCGTGGACTCGCCGACCCTGGTCTCGGGGGACTGGCAGAAGTTCATGCCGGGCGTCCGGTCGGGAGAGCCCATCCGCAGCCCGTACAATCCGGTGGTATACGACGGCGGGCGTGAAGGCTGAGGCTGGATTTTCGAATCCTCGTGCCACCACGCGCAAACGTGAGTGTCGCCGGGATTCACCTCCGGACCCGCGTGCGAAATCGGTAGCACGATCATGGACGCCGGCAGAGCCTCTGCCGGCGGTGGCCTGGCTGCGCTCGAAGACGGTGCGGCGTGGTCACCCGAAGAGGGGCATCTCCAGCACGCTCTTGCCGATGAACTCGTAGAGCAGGTCCGTGGTGGGGGACATGACGGTGACGGCGCGAGCGTCGCGGAAGTGGCGCTCGATGCCCACTTCCTTGCGGAAGGCCGCGCCGCCGCACACGCGCATGGCCAGCTCGGTCACCTCGGGCGCCAGCTCTCCGGCGGCGGCCTTCACCTCGAGCACCCGCATCGGCAGGTCCTCGCGCCGATTCTCGGCGGCATCGAGCGTGTCATTCAGCAGGCCGCGCACCATGTCCGTCTTCAGCCTCATGCGCGCCAGGTAGGCGCGGATGGTGGGCAGGTCCGCGAGCGACTGGCCTGCATACGAGAAACGCGTGCGCGCCACGTGCGCGATGGCCTTGCGGGTGGCCGCCTCCATGATGCCGAGGTAGCAGCTCGATCCCAGGACCTGGAAGTACGTCAGCACCGGGTCCATCATCAAATCGAAGCCCCCGCCGTCCGGGCCGAGCATGGCGGAGCGGGGCACGCTCACGCCGCGAGCGCGGATGGGGCCCGAGGAGTTGCCACGCAGGCCCAGTCCATCGAACTGGGCGGGGTAGGAGAGCCCCGGCGCGGTGGAGGGGACGAACCACAAGGTGCTGAGTCCCTCGGCGGCGAGGGGCTTGCTGGACCAGACGTAGCTGTCGGCCTGGCCCGCGGAGGTGGCCCAGGACTTGTCGGCGTCCAGCAGCACGACCTCCTGGCCGGAGACGGCGCTGGCGGTGCCCACGGGGGCCCAGAAGTGGCTGCGAGAGCCGACCTCGGAGAGGGCCAGCGTCGACACGTGGCGGCCGGCGGCGATGGCCTCGCGGATGGCGCGCGGCCCATGCCTCTCGATGATGGCGGTGGCGCAGAAGTGCATGCATAGGACCATGCCGGTGGAGGCGCAGGCGGTGCCCACTTTCTCCACCGCGGCGGAGGCAGCGCGGAGCCCCTCACCCCTCCCGTCCACGTCCTTCGCGCTGAGCAATCCGAGGATGCCGGCCTTCCCCAGCGCCTCCATCCCCGCGCGAGGAAAGGCCCCATCGCGGTCGACACCAAGGGCGTTGGGTTCGATGACTTCAGCAATCACCTTCGTAAGCGCTTCCATGGCACTTCCCTTCGGCTGGGAGTTGAGGACGGCGATCATACCCGACCCCCATTTCGGGAATGACATCGCTCGTGGCTTCCCCTCTTTCGTCGCAGGGAGGCTCCAACCCCACCAGGGCCTCGCGAGCCTTCACCCGCAAGACTTCAACGGGCGGGCCCCTGTTGGAGCCTGCCCGTCGAGGGAGCCGTGTCAGGGGGCTCGCGGCCTTACGGGCAGAGGAAGCGCACCTGGTAGTCCAGGCACGCGCCGGTGCTCTGGTTTGCGTTCACGCACACGCCGCCGGTGCTCGGGGTGCAGCTGTACACCTGGCCCGTCGCCGTCCAGTCGACACCGGCGGTGGTCTTGCACTCGATGGCGACGGGGTTCGAGCAGGCCTGGCCCGCGGCCAGGAAGTCCGTCAGCGTCTCGTAGTCGCCGCTGCCGGATGGGCCATCCCGGTTCAGCCACGGGGTCCATGCGCGGACCTGGACGTTGCGTGTGGTGGTCTGGTTGAGGGTGCGGCCGTGCGTATCGCTCAGGGCCGTCAGGCCGAGCGTCTTCGTGCCAGAGGTCGCCCAGGTGTGGCTCGACGCAGTCCACGAGTGGGCCGCACCGTTGAAGCTCGTCGTGGAGGAGTCACCCCAGTCGAAGCGGTAGTTCACCGAGTCGTTGTACGGCCAGCAGGGGCGCATCATCCCGCTGTAGGGCTGCGCGGTGCCGGCGATGGCCGTGGACGAGCCGCTGGTCATCGGCCGGAGCGCGCTCGAGCCGAGCAGATCCCAGAAGCGGATGTGGTAGCGCGGGGTGCTCCACAGGTTGTTCCACTGGGCCGGCGTGCTGCCGAAGGCGCTCGCCTGGCCGGTGAGGTAGAGCTGCCAGTCGAGATCGAACGTGAGCGCGCTGACCGTCTCCTGGGTGCCGTTGCCATCCCCTTCCCAGCACGGGCAGGGGCAAACCCTGGGACTGGAGGAGGTGGGCGGCCTCAGGGCTTCTTCTTCTCTCCGGGCCGGTGCTCCTTGTCGAAAATCCTGGGCTCGGTCGCGCCCAGCGCGCGCATGACTCCGTCCAGGCGCTCGGGCGTGGCGGCGACCGAGACCACCCGGCGGCGCGGGTCGAGGTCCACGGTCGCTACGGTGGCGACCTCGGCGGGGGTGACCCGGCTGATGGCCAGCGCGAGCTGGTCGATGGAATCGACCGCCAGGCCTCGCCTCACGACGTACTCGAGCTCGTCCGCCGTGGCGATGACGTCCGCGGCCTCCGCCAGCGTCCTGGCCAGCACGCGGCGCCGCGCCCGCACGAAGTCCTCGGCCATGGCACCGGCTCCGGTACGGAGCGCCTCCAGCTCGGAGAGGATGGCCGTCGCGGCCTTCGTCCCCCGCTCCGGATCCAACTCGCTCTCGATGAAGAGCGCGCCGCCGCCGACGCGCGTGGCGTAGGCCACCCCCACCCCGTACGAGGCGCCCATTCCGTCGCGGACGAACCGCAGCCGATCGCTGACCATCTCCTCGAGGACCAGCCGCGCGGCCAGGTCACCGTCGGGCTCCGAGGCGGTCGAGAACGCCACCCGCAGGCCCACCTGCGTGCGGGAGGGCTCTCGGGTGCCAATCCACCCGGGCCCCGGCTCCGGCCGGGCCATGGGAAGCGTCACTGCCGGCTGGGCGGGGCCAGCGGGCCACGGCGCGAACAGCTCCCGGACATGCGCGCGCATCGCCTCGACCTCGAAGCCGCCGGTGATGATCAACGTGGCTCCACGCGCCACGTAGTAGGCCGCGCGATGGCGCTCCAGCTCGGAGGCGTTCAGCCAGCGCCATGCGTCGCCGGTGGGCCTCGGGGTGGCGTAGGGATGCCCAGCGCCGAACAGGAGCTGGAGGGTCAACGCCCTCGCGGGGTCCTCCTCGGTGGTGTTGGCACGGATGAGCTCGTCGCGGAAGGTATCAACGGAGCTCCCCTGATAGCCGCACTGGTCGATCAGCCACCACAGGCGCCACACGTGCCAGTCCGCCAGGTTGGAGGTGCCACGCGCCGTGAACACCGTCGACGTCTCATGGACCTCCACCCCATGTTGGGTGCCCACGCTCCTGCCCCACCCGAGCAGGAGGACGTCGCTCGCCTGGTAACGGCGATTCGGGTCGGGCTCCAGCAGGCTGGCGGCGGCCTGGGCCCGGCCGCGGCGTTCGAGCGGATCCGACGACGAGCCGTGCGGGAAGACCAGGCGCGCGTCGACCAGCGCGCTGGAGGGATCCGGCGCCAGGAGCACGCGTAGCCCGTTGTCCAGGGTCAGCTCGTCGATGGGCACGCTGGTGCGCAGGGTGGGCGGGGGGAGCGGGCGCTCGGCCTCCGAGGGGTCCACCGGGACGTGCCACAAGGGGAGATCCGGCTCGCGACCCGACGCCACCGGAGCGGGCGTGACGGTGGCCGGCCTGCCACTGGGCTTGACCAGGGCCACGTGGCTTGCTTCTCGTACGAACCTCGCCTGGGCGTAGCGGTCGGCGTCGACCATGGTGGTGCGTTCCAGGGTCTCCAGCGCGGGCAGCATGAATCCGGTGTGCTGCGTATAGGTCAGGTAGTCGGTGAGCCAGTCGCCACGGGTCGCGAACGACTCGAACGACGCCACGTAGCCGGTCTGCATCCGGCCGAGCAGGTTCGAGGCCTGGTACGGCCCGACGTCGGCGAACATCGAGGGCGCGCGCGCGAAGACCTCGTCGACGGCGGCCTCGAGGCGACGGGATTCGTCGACCGTCAGCATGACGAGGATGCTCTGGGCCTGGCCCGCGCCGACGGAGGTGACGTGGGTGTCCGTAATCCAGGCGTGCTCCATGTCGAGCTGAGCGATGGTCTGGCTCAGCCGCCTGCGCGACAGCTCGTGCAGCACCCCCTCCTCGCTTCCCCAGGGGGGCGCCGGGAAGTAGACGAGCGCGACGGCTTCGTCGACGTCGGCATCGTGGTAGGTTCGGGTGCCCGTGAGCCGGACCTGCTGGACGGAGGCGCGCGGGGCGTCGCTCTTTCGCTGGATGCGGCCGAAGCGCCGGCCGATCACCTGGACGAGCTTGTCCGGGTCGAAGTCACCCGTGACGGTCAGAATCAGGCGATCCGGCGCGTAGTGGCCGCCGAGGAAGCGACAGGCCTCGTCCCGGCTCGTGTCCGCCACCTCGCGGGTGGCGATGCCCCGGGCGTACGGATGGTGCTGGCCCCAGACCGCGCGAGAGATTTCACGCTGGAGGTCGCCCCAGGAGGTGCGTCGCTGGGCCTCCTCCTCGAGCACCACGTCGCGCTCGCGGCTGAAGACGTCGTCGTCGAGCTGTGCGCACGTGAGCTCGAGGCGCTGCGCCTCCAGCTCGAGCACGTCCGACAGTTGGGGGGAGAGGGCCGTGGCCGTGTAGTGGGTGTAGTCGTGGGTGGTGTACGCGTTGTAACCGAGGGTGGCCTCGCCCAGGCGATTCCCCAGGTTGGCCTGGTCGAAGCCCACCCGGGCCTCGAAGGTGAGGTGCTCGACGAGGTGGGCCAGGCCGGCGCGCCCGGGAGGATCCTCCGCGGCGCCGACGCGGTAGCGGGCATCCACCGTGACCAGGTTGGTGCGGCTGTCCGGCACCAGCACCACGCGCATTCCGTTGCTGAGGGTGTACAGGCGGATGCCGTGATGGAATTCGAAGGGGCGGCTCTCCGCGCGAAGATTGCCGAAGCGCGGAGGCATGCGTAAACCCAGACATGCGCTGGTGGCCGTGGCCAGGGCGATGAGCAGGAGGAGCCGGAGGGTCATCTGCGGAGAATCTCCCGGAATGAGCACCGGTGAACAGAGGGAACGACGGGGCTTCTTCGTCTGGAGGACAGATGAAGTGCGTGCCGAACCCTTCGAGGCGCTCGCACGGGAACCGGGCGCCACGCTCGCTCCAAGGGCGCGATTCTGCTGGGGGGCGCGCCGCCAGCTATTGGAGGACGGTGCGCGTGAAGGCTGAGGCTGGATTTTCGAATCCTCGTGCCACCACGCGCAAACGCGAGTGTCGCCGGGAGCTCGAAGGAGTCGCCGTCGCCCCCCCTGCGATGGGGTAGCCTGGGGGCATGAGCCTACCCCGTACCAACCCCCTGCTCAACGACCGCGACGTGGACTTCCAACTCTACGAGGTGCGGGATGCGACCTGGCTGTGTACGCTCCCCACCTTCGCCGAGCACTCGCGAGAGACCTTCTCCCTGCTGCTGGACAGCACCCGGCGCCTGGCTCGCGAGGTGTTCTACCCCACCTACCGCCCCATGGACAGCGAGCCCCCCGTGCTGCGCGAGGGCCGCGTCCACGTGCATCCGCTCATGCGCAAGCTCTACCCCCAGATGGTGGAACTCGGCCTGGCCGCCGCCACCCGCCCCGTGGAGGTGGGTGGTCAGCAGCTTCCCCTCACCGTGCATTCGGTGGCCTCGGCCTACCTCATGGCCGCCAACCTCAGCGCCTACGCCTACCTGGGTCTCTCCCTCGGCGCCGCGCACCTCCTGGAAGCCTTCGGCTCGCCCTGGCTGCGAGACACCTTCATGTCCCGCCTGTACTCGGGCGAGTGGACGGGCACCATGGCCCTCACCGAACCCCAGGCCGGCAGCAGCCTGGCGGACGTGCGCACCCGAGCCTCTCCCGCTCCGGACGGTTCCTGGCGGATTTCGGGCTCCAAGATCTTCATCAGCGGCGGAGACCAGGACTTCACCGAGAACGTGGTGCATCTCACGCTGGCGCGCCCCGAGGGGGCGCCTCCAGGCACCCGAGGGCTGTCCCTCTTCGCCGTGCCGGCGCGGAGGCCCGAGGGCGAGCGGTGGGTGGACAATGACGTGCGGGTGGCGGGGCTCATCCACAAGATAGGCTGGAAGGGCATCCCGAGCCTGGCGCTCAACTACGGCGAGCGCGGAGACTGCCACGGGTGGCTGGTGGGAGAGCCGGGGCGGGGTCTGACGCAGATGTTCCAGATGATGAACGAGGCGCGCATCATGGTGGGGCTCAACGCCGTGGCCACGGCGTCGGCGGCCTACCACGAGGCGCTCCTCTATGCGCAGGAGCGGCCCCAGGGGCGTCCGGCCTCAGTGAGGGATGCCGCCCAGCCCCAGTGCTTCATCATCGAGCACCCGGACGTGCGGCGGATGCTGCTGAGGCAGAAGGCCATCGTGGAGGGAGGGCTGGGGCTGCTGGTGGAGGCCTCGTGGCAGGCGGACGTGGCGGAGCATGGGCACAGCGAAGAGCAGCGCGCGAGGGCCAGGTGGGTGTTGGATCTACTCACGCCGGTAGCCAAGACATTCCCCGCGGAGAAGGGTTTCGAGGCCAACGCGCTGGCGGTGCAGATACATGGGGGCTACGGCTACTCGAGCGAGTACCTGCCAGAGGCGTGGCTGAGGGACCAGAAGCTCAACACGATACACGAGGGGACTTCAGGGATACAGGGGTTGGACCTGTTGGGGCGCAAGGTGATGGCGGGTGGAGGCGAGGCGCTGAAAGCGTTTGCACAGGAGGTGGGCTCGACGGTGGAGCGGGCGAGGAGGGCGGGGGTGGATCCGAAGTGGTGCGAGGAATTGGGCCGGGCGCTGGGCGAGGTGGTGGCGCTCACGGGCGAGTTGGGAGCGGCTGGAGCGACGGGGCAGGTGGAGCGCATGCTGATGCACAGCGCGGACTACCTGGAATTGTTCTCGGTGCTGGCGGTGGCGTGGCAGTGGTTGGCCCAGGCGGCGGCCGCGAGCGAGGGGCTTGCACGCGGCGGAGAGGGGCGCGACTTCTACGACGGCAAGCTGCTGGCGGCGCAGTACTGGTTCCACACCGAGTTGCCTCGGGTGGGGCCCCTGGTGGCGCTGTGCCGCTCGGGCGAGGACTCCTACGTGCGCATGCGGCCGGAGTTTTTCTGACCCGGGGAGACCCGCTCTTTACGCATAAGACGGATAGGGACACTGTTGAGGGGGGGCAACTGGAGAGGGGCCGCCCGAGCAGAGTGCGCGGCAGGAGGAGAGGCCGCGCAGCCCCTTGGCCACCAAGGCGCGAGTCCATAACGCGCTCGCCAGCGCGTAGTCTCATGCCTGGACAACATCCGGGCAATACCGGACTCTCCCGAACGCCTGCTCCTCAGCTTGGCAAACAGCGCTGCTGCGTGAGTTACGTTCTTCGGAATATGTTCGCGTGCGCCGCGGACGGAAGTCTTTGTAGGCATGGCCCTCTCTCGAAACGCTGAATGTCAAACGCGCTCTCCGCCCACGGGTGGCCTTTGGGCGGATCCGTGTCAAGTCATTTGACAATATTGCGTGGATGGGAAAAAGGCAGTAAGGAGAGAGTTCATGACTCCCAAGACGGACCTTCGGCAGGGTGGCTGCCTGTGCGGCGCGGTACGCTATGAAATCAATATCGACAGGCACAGGACCGGTAACTGCCATTGCCGGGACTGCCAGAAAAACTCGGGCGGAGCCTTCATGCCGTTCACAAGCGTGGACCGTGGCCAGTTTCGTTGGCTGTCCGAACCTCACGGGGAAGGGCGGGCGAGTGAGGCCGCCATCAGGCGGTTCTGCGAAAAATGCGGTACACCGATGACGTGGGAAGGGCGCGATTATCCCAACCGGATCAGCGTCAGCACTGGCACGCTGGATGATGTGAGCGGGGTTGAGATTTCCTATGAAATCTATACCCGCAGCCGCTGGCCCGGCATTCAGCCGGTGCCCGGTGTGCGGCAGTATGAGGCGGACGGCGGCGAGTGAGTTGGCGGGTGGCTCAGCGATCGCTGAGCCACCAGTCCTTGCCCCCTGTGTCAGGGGAGTTGACGCCTGGAGTTCGCATCAGGCAAGTCACTTCTAAGAGCTCGTTAACTGGTCCCGGACGAGCTGTGGCGAGGGTGGAGCCGCTCCTGCCACGACATCGCCGCAAAGGGCGAAGACGTTGTCCATTCCGCGACGATGGATGCTCCTCCAGAGCCCTGCGTCCTCAAGGCTCCCGCGCGCTCGCAGGGCCGAGCACCTTCCGCATCGCCCTCGGCGCCGTCGCCCGGTAGATGGTGTGGTGATGCTCGTCCCGCCTCGGCTCGTAGTGCCAGGTGAGCCCGGTGGGCGCGCTCGTCGCCAGCGTCCGGGCCAGCGCGTCCGTGTAGGGGAAGATGTCTGTCTCATCCGCCGCCGTCAGGTACAGCGTGTGGCGCAACTCCGGGTGCTCCCCCAGCCATGCCTGCGCGCCTCGTTCCAACGCATGGTCATTCCACCACAGCGACGGGCTGATCGCGATGGATGTGTCGAACATCCCCGGCTCGACGAAGAACGTCTCCAGGATGAACAGCCCCGCCAGCGACTCGCCGATGATGGCCGTCTCTTCCGTGCAGCGATAGCGGGCGCGGATTTCGGGCATCAGCTCGTCGCGGATGAACGCACGGAACGCCGCCGAGCCCCCCACTCGCGGGGCTACCTTCCTGTCCTCCGCCACCTCCGTCGGCCCCGTCATGTCTCGCCGCCGCTCGGTGTTCTCGATGCCCACCACGATGAAGGGCCGCATCTCCCCAGCGCCAATCAACGTATCAACCGTGTGAGTGATGTGGGGAAAATCCTCATGGAGCCCTCCATCCGGCATGTACAGGACCGGGAAGCGCGCGGTCGCGTCCGCCGTATACCCCGGGGGCATGTAGACGTTGATGCGTCGCGTCTCGGCCAGCGCCCGTGACTCCAGAGTGAAGGTGTCGTGGGGATGGATGGGGTCGGGCAGCACCTGCCGCACGCAGCCCAAGACGGCGGACAGGGCCACCGACAACAGCAGGCCCACTCGAATACGAAGAGAAAAGGTCATTTTATGTCCGGGGTGGAAAGCTTCATGGGTTCTGGTGTCCAGAACTCGTATTTCTCATTGCTGGCATCCAGCACTCTCAGAAGCCACGACTGGGCTCCTGAAAGGCCGGATGTCAGAGAACCTATAGGCTTTTCGTGCCCAGAGGAGGTCTCAAAGGCTTTTCGTGCGCCTCTCCAGGGACCGGTGGCGTTCCGCACGGCCGTGCAGCCTTGCACTTGTCGCTGGGACGGTGAGCCGGCTCACGGGCTCCAGCCGACGTGCTTCCAGAACGGAATCTCGCCAGGGCCGAGCGCGCGGAGCTCCGCGGCCACCGCGTCTCGCCGGGCGACGAACTCAGCGGGCGTGATGTCTCCTCCGCCGTATTCCCAGAGGTTGTCTTCGCCGTGCTCGTCGAGGTCCGAGCAGATCCTCGAGAGGCAGAAGAGCTGCACGGCCAGGCGGCCCACGGTGTCGGAGAGCTCTCCCTTCCTGGCCTCGAGGCGCTTCCAGGTGCGGAAGGGATCATCAGCGGCGCTCTTCCAGGCCGCGGCCAGCAACGGCTCCTCGGGGAACTTCACCGCGGGGAACTTCGCCTGGTATGGCGCGCTGGTGACGAAGGAGGCCCATTCCGGCCAGCTCTCCACGTACTCGCGGTAGACGATCGCGAGGGAATAGGCCCGCTCCAGTCGGGTGAGCGCGTCTTCCACGCGGCCGGCGGCGACATAGGCGGACGCCAGCTTCACGAGCATCGCGGGATCCGCGTCATACCCTCGAAGCTGCTCCTCGTAGAAGGCGATGGCCGCGCCGACGTTTCCCGCCACGAGGTCGAAAGCCGCCTGCTCGAAGCGAAGGCGGTGCAGGTAGCCGTGCCGCTCGGCCTCGGGGAAGGCCGCCACGCACTGCTCGCTCTTCATCAAAGCCATCACCTCGCGTGCCTGCTCGATGCGCTTCTGGTTTCGGAGCGCCGTGAGCAGGTTTCCGAGGAAGGTCTCGATGACCGTGCCACGGGAGGTGGGGAAGTCGTGATACCGGGCGATGAAGTCGAGGCCCTCGCGGTGACGGCAGGCCGTCCGGTATGCACTGAGCACGGTGTCGAAGGTGCGCTGCCATGGGTAGCCGCCAGCGGCGCGGATCTCCTCGATCATCGCCTGGCCATCGCCCTCGATGGTGGCCAGGGCTCCGGGCAGGTCGCTGTTGATCCGCGCTGCGAGTGCCATCCACCAGTCGTTGTGCTTCTGGGCGCGCTGCTGAACAACATCGGTCATGTCGTGCTCTCCCGAAGGAGCGAAGGAAAAGGCAGCACTCTAAAACCTGGCCCTGGGCGCATCACGCGCAAAAGGCAGCGGCGCGGGGCGGCGGAAGCGCAATGTATGCGAGCCCCCCTCCGGGCTCCGGCTCCCGGGGAATGGGAGGCCTCACACCACGTACAGGGCCCCGTCACACCCGGTGATGAGCTGGAGGTGGGCCATCGCCAACCTGCGCTACTCCGAGTACGTGAAGGAGCCTGTCCCGGACGCTGTCCGTGCCGCGATGGACGCCCTCGAGGGCCGCTCTCTCTCGTCCGCCACCTGAGCGGCGTGCTTCACCCCTTCAAGGCTTCGGGTTCTCCTCCGTCGCATTCTTGGAGGAGGAGGCCCCTTTGCCGCGAGGCAGCTCGGGGCGGGGGCGGAGCAGGAAGGTGCTGATCATGAAGGCGATGCTGGCGAGGAAGGGGGCGGTCGTGTCACTGAGATTGTTCTGGTAGTCGGGGAGGACGAGGAGAAAGAAGGGGATGGAGAGGAGCCAGCCGAGCCAGGTGAGGCCGCGGTGGAAAGGCAGTCGATAGCGGAAGGCGAGGGTGGTGAAGAAGGCGAGGATCAGGGGGCTGAGGGGCAGGAAGAAGAGGGGCGAGTCCTCGGCGAAGTCGTTGTAGATGTGGGGGGGGGTGTTGTTGTGAACGTGGTCACAGAGCTCGGGATTGGTGTCGGGGGGGAAGATGAGGTAGGAGGCGTAGGCCCCGATCCCGAGTCCGATGGTGCTGAAGAGGTCGAAGGCCCTGGGAGGAAGGGGCTGTTCGGCACGGACTCGCTCGAGCGCCTGGGGCGTGACTTCGAGCGCATAGGGGTAGCCCAGGGCGAACAAGGCCTCGAGGGCCGCGGCCCGCAGGGAGCGTTCATCTCGGCCCTTGAGTTCGCTGAGCTCGGAGTCCTCGAGCAGGGCGAGGATGAGGTCCGCCCGCTGGCGAGGCGTCTCGTCCGGGGCAGGGGAGGCGAGGCGGAGGAGGAGCGCATCCACGTCCCCGGTGGTGGTGATGCCCGGGGAGCGGATGACGTCCACGAGCATTTCCAGCGAGGGGAGATCATCGGGAGGCACGACCGGCGTCGCCGCGGGCACCGATGCCTCCAGGGATGCCAGGGCATCCATGGGGGCGAGGTCCTCGACAGGCGTACGCTCTCCCGTGTGCTCGAACTCGGACGAGGTGCTGGGCGGGCGGACACGTTCCATGCAGGGTACAGCGTAGCCCCTCGGGCGGTGTTCGCGCATCAGGTTCGCGTGCTTGGCGGACGGTCTCGTTCGTGGCCGGCGGGGACGATGGGCACGCCGGACTCCTCGAGTGTCTCACGCAGCGCGCCCTCGACGAAGCGCCCGCCGGGCTCGATGCGTCCGGCGGGCAGGTATCGAACGTCGACGAACCAGAACCTACGCTGCGAGAGCCGAAATCGCCGACGCTTCGTCCGGGAAGAGCTGTGAGTACTGTGCCAGTCCCATGGTGTGGAAGGCCTTCTCAATCGTGGGGGTCAGATTGCAGAAGCCGAGGCGGCCTTCGATTTCAATCATCTTCTCTGTGACTTCAATCAAAGCCGAAATGCCGATGGTGTTGATGAGCTTGGTGCCAGCGAGATTGATTAGCAGTGTCTTGAAACCCTCGTCGATCAACCCATAGGCCGCACTGGCAACCGCCTCGCCACCTTGATTGTCGATGTATCCTTCGGCGTAGATGACTGCGATCTCGTCGCGACGGTCTACCTTGATATTCAAGGAATCTGTCATTGGGTGGTTCTCCTCTTCATACTTCTGCATGATGATGCTCGTGCCGCTGGCATCCGAGCTGATCTCGACCTCGTCCATCAGGCTCTTGATGAGCTTCAGGCCCCAGCCGCGGCGGCGGGCGCCCCTGAGATTACCCGCGGGCCGCGGCCCCTGAAAGCCGCCGGACAAAAATCCGACCCCGAAGTCGCGAACCGTGATTTTCAGCGCTTTGTGCTCACCCTTCTCCAGCACGGCGAAACGAAGGTGAACCTTCTGATCGCGGGCGTGGCTGTGCTCGAACGCATTGATGCACGCCTCCACCACCGCAAACCGGACCTCGTCGATCTTGTCGGCTGACAGCCGCAGGATTCCCGCCATGGCGGCCGCCACCTTCGACGCCGAGAGCTCCATGCGGGGTTCCATTACGAGGGACAGCATGATCTCCAGCAGCACGGGTTGCGTGGGCATGAGCGGGCTTGATTCGGCGCCCCGTCTCGTAAACGCAGGGCTCCTGGGGGGGAGGGAGCTTCGCATGCGTCTTCGTGACAAGCAACTGCTATTCAGGGCCTTGGAGTCATCGATGCTCGGCCTCCCTGGTTGAGCATGGGCGGAGTGGGGGGAAGTCCCAGGTGCATCAGAATGGCGCGCATCCCAGCGGGGGCCGTCACATACGCCAGCACCTTTCGCCTGCCTCCACACCGCGGACAGGCCAGAGAAGGTCTCAAAGGCTTTTCGTGCGCCCCTCGGGCGAACGGCGCCATCGTCTCGGACCGCCTGGGCGAGAGGACGGTGCCCTACGTCCTCGTCAGCGTCCAGGAGCGCGGCGAATTCCTCGTGGGTGAGGGCATTTTGGTGTGCCCATACTGTCAGCGTCGCCCAGGGGCTATCGAGCGGGCCGTGCTTCAAGAGACGCGTGCTCGGGTGAGGACGAGCACGGCGCGGTGCCTCGCAGCCTCGGAGGGGGAGGCCCAGCAGGGGGGGGCCGTTCATCCCCCCTATGGGCCATTCGGGGGCTCCGGCGCCTGTCCGCGTGACGGCTGCGGGATGGAGGTCGACGGCACAGCGTTACGACAGCGCAGGAGGTGTCCGTCATGGCGTCTGAAGCCTTCAACTTCGAAAAATTCATGCAGGCCCTGGAGTCGAAGGACGTCGAGGCCTTCCTCTCGTTCTTCGCGGAGGGCGTGGAGCTCTACTCGGAGGACTCCGACCAGCCGATTCAGGGGAAGAGGCTCCTTCGGCAGCTCGCCGAGCAGGCCCTTCCGGTGATGTCCCAGCTCCGAATCGAGCCGCGGATGGTCTTGCAGAAGGGAGACCAGCTCGCTGCCCTGGTCCATTCGACGGTCAGCTACAGCGGCGATCTCGACATCTTCGGAGTGCATCTGCCGCTCGCCGGCAAGAGCGTCAAGATGAGTGGGGCGATGTTCGCGACGCTGAACGAGGAGGGGAAGATCGTCTGGATGCACCGCATCCGAGATACGGCGAGCGCGATGAAGCAGCTCGGCATGCGCCCCGGGGAACTCGACCGGCTCCAGGAGCAGGTGCAGCAGTTCGCCCAGACCCAGGCATGAGCCGACCCGCCCCGCGTAGGTGTCAAAGGATTCGGCGTGCGTGAGACGGACGCGACCTGTACGCGGCGTGGACGGGTGGGCCTCCCCTCGGCCAGGTTGCGCGTGACGTGGTCGAGCGCGTGGTTGACGCGGTGGACGTAGTCGCGATTCGCAAGATTCGGCAAGTCGCCCATGCCGCGCCAAGTGTAGAATAGCCCTCATGAACCTCGGAAACTTCTCGTTGAGCCTCTCGGTGAAAGACCTCGAAGCCTCGCGCGCGTTCTATTCGAAGCTCGGCTTCAAGCCCGGCAACGGTGACGGCAAGACCTGGCTGGTGATGCAGAACGGAACGACCAAGATTGGTCTGTTTCAGGGCATGTTCGAGCGCAACATGCTCACCTTCAACCCCGGCTGGGACGCGAACGGGAACACGGTCGAAGGGTTCACCGACGTGCGTGAGCTGCAGCGGCAGCTCAAGAGCCAGGGCATCGAGCCGGTGCGAGTGGCCGACGAGTCGACGAGCGGGCCGGAGCACTTCATGCTGGTCGACCCCGACGGCAACCCGATCCTCATCGATCAGCACGTCTGAGCGCTTCCGACCGGAAAAGGTGTCAGAGGCTTTTTCGGCGGGGTGGGAGAAGGGGTGGTGTGCCTGGCCGTTGCAGTTGGGGGGCGCGTTGACGGCAGCCAGGAATCCTCTGACTCCTTTTCCGGCGCTCCGCCACCTCCTCGGCGTTTCATGCGCGCAGCACGTGCCACACCACGCTCGAGGAGGGCCGTCCACTCGCGCCGCCGAACGCCGCGATCGCGCCACCCGGATCGCGCAACACGACGACACCGTCGGGACGCTCGCCCAGTTGTTGCGCATCAGCCGCGAGCAGCGGCGCTACCGTGGTGGCGGGAGCGCCGACGTCGATGTGACCGAGCCACTGTGGGCGAGCCCCCGTGCGATCGCCTGCTAGTGCAGGGGGAAGAGCTCGTGGTCGTGATGTCCGAGCACGGCCTCATAGACTGCTCTGGCGGCGGGGACGTCCGTGGTGCTGCGGAGGGCGTAGCGCGCGAAGCGGCAGGTAGGCATGAGGCCACGATGCGTCAGGTCTGGGCGCGGAGGAATGCCGTGTGGTGTTGGCGTCACTCGGTCACATGCCCGTGTCGACCTGGACGCCGCGCCTAGCGCATGAACACGAAGCACTCGATCATGTTCTTGCTGCCGAAGCCAGGCAGGACTCCCGCGGCCCCGCCCCAGAGCACGCAGTTGCTCAGCAGGCTGCCGCCATTGCCGAGCTGGCCCGTGGCGGCCCCGGGGGTCGTGCATAGGGAGAAGACATAGTTGCCCTCCCCCAGCCGCGCCGCGAGCAACTGCGAGACCTCATTGTAGAAGCTGTCGGCCGAGTCCGGTGCGTCCACGGCCGCGCGATACAGCAGCCAATACAGATCATCTCCCGTCAGCGTGCCGGTGTTCGCCTGCGCGAGGAAGTCCGCTCGCGTCTGGTTCTTGATGCTCTCCGGGACGGGGCGGCTGGTGGTCTCGATAGACTGCATGGGCTTCTCCTTCTTTCTTTCCATGTCTCTGCACCCGCTCAGGGGGGCAGGGGAAGGACCAGTCCTTCGGACCCGAGGCTCAGCAATCGACATGCCAGTAGGCCAGCCGCGTGCGTCCCTCTGGAGGCACCGTGCCGGCTCCGCGGGGGGGAATGTCAGTGCCCGCTGTGACGCGTCAGTGTTCGCCGTTGACGTGTCAGCACTGCTCCTCTCCCTGGAGATCCATGTGGCGCCCGGGGCCCGGCTGAATCCCTCGGTGCCCAGCTCCTACCCGTGCATCTCGGTGCAAGGAGGTCATGCGCACACATGCGGGCTCATACCTACCTGGTGGCTCGGCGGGTGACGGACGCGCGATACGCGGAAATATGATGGTCATCATATGACTGGACCGTTCCCCAACACCCGGAACAACCCAGGAGCTGAACCATGCAGACTCCTCGGGACGAGGCTGACGGACTAGGAGAATCACGACCTCGTGGCCTACCTGCGCGCGCTATAGCACCCGCCATGAAGGCATCGTGCAGACGGTTTCCC
>QKJM01000134.1 GCA_003249315.1 Archangium sp. | reverse complement strand
CTGGGGTTCGGCCCTCCAGCGCTGAAGATGAGACGATCTCCCAGCGCCACGAGATCATGCGGGTACTTGCCGTGGAAGAAGCGCAGCGCGCGGGTGCTGGCGGCGGTGCCCTCCGTCACCCACAGGCTGGCTTCGCCTTCGTCGTTGTCCACGAGGAAGAAGAGGTGCGACTTCACCACCGCGGGGCGGAAGATGACGTTGTCCTCGACGCGCTCGAGCATGGAGACGGCGCCGGGGGCTCCCGTGCTACGCCACAGGTGGACGTCGAACTCCTCGTTGCCCACGAAGTAGAGCGCGTGGTCGCCTCCTCGGATGAAGCGGCGCGGGCTGGAGCCCTCCGTCGTGGGGTTCAGCTTCTCCACGAGGTAGGTGCCGGCGGCGGTGCCATCGCTGCGCCACAGCTCCGGCCCTTGCACTCCATCATTCGCGGAGAAGTACAGCACCCCCTTGAATTCGATCAGACGGGGCGGGTCGTCGGGGGTGAAGACGGAGGGGATGGGGACGGCGCCGTCCGGGCCGGGGCGGATGTCCATCACCATGAAGGTGCCGGCGGCGGTGCCATCGCTCACCCACAGCTCTCTCCCGTGTACTCCGTCATCGGCGGAGAAGAAGAGCCGGTCTCCCACCTTCGTGAGATCCCTTGGCTCCGAGCCTGCCGGCCCCGGATGGATGTCCTTCACGAGGGTAGGGGTGCCGTCCCGGGTTCCACCGCTGTGCCACAGCTCGCGGCCATGGGTGCCATCGTCGGCGGTGAAGAAGAGGCCCCGATAGCCATGCGTCAGCTCCCTCGGCTCGGAGCCGGGCGGGCCAGGATGGATGTCCGCCAGCCGGACGGCGGAGGTGTCGCACGGCTCCCAGCCCTGTTGCCCGACGGCGGACGCCTCGGCTGGTGGCGTCTCCCCGTCCGGCATCTCGAGGCATCCGGGTTCGAGGAGCACCAGCAGAGCGAGCGAGAGCCAGGGCTTCATGACGTATGCCTCCTTACCGAGTGGGGCGGTGTGAGCCGCATTCATGCGGAAAGGTGCGAATTTCGGGCTGGTCTCCCTACTGCGCATGGGGGTGGGGAGACGGGTGGACAGGTGACAGTTGCGGGCCGAGGCTCGCGTGCGCTCGAGGGACGGTAGACTTGGCGCCGATGAAGAGTTTCGAACTGGCGTGCGGCCTCGGAGGGGGGCTGCTGATGGGCGATGAGGCGCTGCTGGAGCGGGTGGAGGAGGCGGTTCCCTATGCGCTCTCCTTCGCGCTCGACGAGGAGGGGCGGACAGGACAATCGTCCGAGCTTCCCGCGAAGCCCTGGGCCGAGGTCTACGAGAAGGGGACGGCTCCGCTCCGCCGGCTCTGTGTACGAGGTCTGGTCTTCTTCGAGAACCTGGGGTCTGGCGTGTTTCACTGCCGCCTGGAGGAAGAGGCTTCCGGGCAACCGCCAGCGGAGGGCATGAGCGAGGTTGGACAGGCCTTCCTCCATCTCCGCAGTGGACGGCTGTGTGTCGTGGAGGCGGGGGTCTTCGCGGAGGCGTCAGAGGAGGCCGTTGCCGATCCCGTGGCGATGCTCGAGGTGCCACCTGGCGGGTACGAGGTGTCGGTGCTCCACATGGCCCGAGAGAAGGAGCGCCGCACCCGAGGGGTATTCGGGGATGAGCGCCACCCCGCGCTCGTGGTGAGGTTGCGGCGCCACGCGGAGGACGGAGCGCCGGCGGAGGCCCTGGCGGCGGGTAACTTCGCGCGGAAGCGGACTGCGTGGCTCGACTCCTGGAATCGCGACTCGGATCTCATCCTGGGCGTCGCAAGAGGGTGGAAGAGGGGCTGGCATGCTTCCACCTCCTGGCGGCCCGTGCCTCAACGGCGGGGGCCGCGCATGCCGTCTTGAGAGGAGTTCCTACTCCGTGCGCCCCCGTGCATGGTCCTCGTATCACCCCCTGCACAGGTAGGCCCCCTTCCTACCGGCGCTCCGAGAGGAGGGAAGGGGCTGGTGCGCTCCGGCCCGGCTCCTGCAATGCTCATTGACTGATGAACACTGTAGGGATGATTCACACCGGGACGGCGTTGGCGATGTTGGGTCTCATCGCGCTGGAGTTGCGTAGCCCGCGGTTCCGGGCGGACAGCTTCGAGGCGGGGCCGCGGCGGCGGCGCAACTGGGCCTTCTTCGCCACCAGCTTCCTCCCGACGCTGGTGGTGCAGTCCGCGGCGGCGTGGTTCCAGTCGTACCTGCCGCCGCTGGTGCGCCCCGGCGCGCTGCCGCTGGCGGTGGACTTCGTGGCCTGCACGCTGGTGGCCGAGCTGGTGAGCTGGGTGAGCCACTGGGTGAAGCACCGCCATCCCTTCCTGTGGCGCTTCCACTTCCAGCACCACCGAGAGGAACACTTCAGCCTCTGGATGGTGACGCACACCCATGCGCTGGAGGTGGTGCTGTCGGGCACTGCGCTGGTGGCGTTGCTGGTGTGGCTGGGCTTCTCGCCGCTGGCGGTGCAGTTCTACTTCGCGCTGTACTCGGTGTTGCTGACGTACCACCACTCGACGCACGGGTACTCGTTGGGGTGGTTGGACCGGCTGCTGGTGAGCCCGGCGTACCACCGCCATCATCACCGGCGCGACGGGACGGGCAACTACGGGGCGGCGCTGACGGTGTGGGACGTCGTCTTCGGCACTGCGCACTGGCCCTCTCCCGAGGCCTCCATTGCCCCGGTGGGGTTGCGCCCTGGGGCGCGCGAGCCCTTCGGCTACCGCAAGGAGATGCTGTATTTCCTCTCGGGCTGGCGCAGGCGGAGCTCGTGAGCTGGCTGCGCTTCTTCGAGCACCTGCTGGCGAGGCGGTGGCTCCTGGGCCTGGGGCTGCTCGTGTTGTGCGTGGTCGCGAGCCTGGGCGCGGCGCGCGTGCCGGTGGATCCCTCCGTGGAGCGGATGCATCCGCTGGGGGACTCGGCGAAGGAGGACTTCGATCGCTACCGGCGCACCTTCCCCGGCGAGGACACGCAGGTGTTCGTCCTCGCCGAGGGCCCAGGTGTCTTCACTCCCGAGGGACTGGCCATGCTGGCACGGTTGGAGGAGGAACTGCGCGGCCTGCCGAAGGTGAGGCACGTGGTGGGGCCCGCATCGGCGCGGGGCCTGGACGGGCTCCTCTTCCCAGAGGAGTCCCGTGGCAGCGTGGAGGCTTTGCGCGAGACGCTCGCCCGGGTGCGGAAGGAGCCGTTGACCCGGATGCTGGTACACCCCTCGCGCGAGCTGGCGGTGGTGCAGGTGGCGCTGGAGACGGGCTCGGGGGCGGAGCGGATTCTGGCCGAGCGCGCCTTCACGGTGATGGCCGAGGCGAGGTTGTCGCGCCACGAGGGGCCGGAGCTGAAGCTGCTGCTGTCCGGGGCTCCGGCGGTGCGCGCCACGCTGGCCCGTCTGGTGGAGGAGGACATGGGGCGGCTATTGCCGCTGGCGTTGCTGGTCATCCTTGGACTGGTGGCCTTCGCGTACCGGGACGGGTGGGCGGTGATGGCCACGGCGGTGACGCTGGTGGCTGCGTGGGTGTGGATGGTGGGGCTCATGGGCTGGTTGCAGGTACCGCTGGGAGTGCTGACGTCCTTCGCGCCGCTCGTCATCCTCATCGTCTCGCTGACGGACACGGTGCATGTGCTGTCGGATCTGGAGGAGCGCCGCCGGGCGGGGACGCCATACGCGCGGGCGCTCGCTGAGGCGATGGCTGGAGCCGCGGGGCCGTGCCTGGCCACGGAGCTGGTGATTGCCTCGGGTTTCCTGTCCATGGGGCTGATCGGCCTCACTGCGGTGTGGGAGTTCGGCCTTGCTACCGCGCTGGGGGTGCTGCTGGCATGGGTGGCGAACATGCTGGTGTTGCCATGGGTGCTCTCCCTGCGCCCGAGGGTCTCCGCGGCCCGGGCGCGGCGCGAGCTGAAGGCCACACGGACGCGGCCGCTGGACGGGATGCTGGGGTGGGTGGAGCGGCAGGTGGTGCATCATCCCCGGCGGGTAGTGGTGGTGGCGGCGGTGGTGTCGCTGCTGAGCGTGCTGTCGATGACGCGGCTGCAGCGCGAGTTCCGCGTGTTCGACGACCTGCGGCCGGACTCGGCGCTGGCGGCCGAGCTGGCGTACGCGGAGGGGGCGCTAGGAGGGCTGGTGCCGCTGGCGGTGTTCCTCGAGTCGGAGGGCGGAGGGACGGCGCTGACACCGGAGGCCATGGCCTTCCAGCGGCGGACGGATGCCTTTCTCTCGGAGCTGGTCGAGAAGCCTCCGGTGGTGAGCCTGCCGAGGCTGCTGGAGCCGGTCCATCGGGCGGTGTGGGGGCCGCTGGGGCTGCTGGTGGAGACGGAGTCGGCCCACGCGCGAGCGGTGAAGCGATTGGAGGAGCACCAGCCGCTGGACACGGTGCTGACTGCGGACCGGCGCGCGGCGGGGGTGGTGGCGCTGCTGCCGAACGTGGGCGCGGAGCGGATGGGCGAGCTGGTGGAGTCGGCGCGTGCCTTCGTGTCGCGCGAGGTGCCCGCGGGCTACCGGGCCACGGTGACGGGCAACCTGGCGATGACGGAGCACGTGACGGGGATGCTGACGAGCGGACTGCTGGAGAGCTTCCTGGCGGCGATCGGTGTGAGCTTCCTCGCCTTCTTCCTGGTGCTACGCAGCGCGAAGCTGGCGTTGATTGGATTGATTCCCAACGTACTGCCGATGGCGGTGTTGTTCGGGGTGATGCCTCTGCTGGACATCAGCCTGAAGCCCTCGACGGTCATCATCGCGAGCATGGCGCTGGTCATCGCTGACGACGACACGCTGCAGTACCTGGTGCGCTTCAAGCGGCGCTACCTGGCGCTGAGGGCGGAGGGGGTAGCGAGGCCGCACGAGCGCGCCGCCCTGGAGTCGCTGGGCGAGTGCGGGCGAGCGATGTTCGTCACCTCGGCGGCGGTGGCGGGTGGCTTCCTGCTGCTCCAGCTCTCGCGCTTCGAGGGCATCGCCAACCTCGGTCTGCTCACGGGCCTGACGCTATGGGTGGCGGGGCTGGCGGATGCCTTCCTCGGTCCGGTGCTGCTCAAGGTGTTGAAGCCGGAGCTCGGGCCAGCGGCCGACTACCATTTCGCCACGGTGGTCGGATCTCGTGACGAGATGTCCGCGTCCGTGCCATCGCCGCCGGACACACCGTCCGCACCGTAGGGGAGGGTCTCCGAGGGGGGATGCGCCCTTTCGCGCCCGCCTGCCCGGGCCGGGTGCGCCAGCGTGTCATGACGCCCGTGGGGGGTCCTGACATGCCGTCAGCGTCGGAGGTGCCTCGTCGAGCGCATTCTTGCCGAACCGGTCTGGTTGTCAGACAGGTTCAGGCCGCGCGATGCCGCAAGGGGCCTCCTGCCTGAGTTTCCAACTCAACGTGTCAGGCACCTCGCACCTGCTCGAAACGCGTGGTGCCGTCTCTGGGGAGGGCTTCTTAGTGTGTCCCACGCCTCGTCATGGGACCGGAGCCCGTCCGAGGGAGGCGCGCATGTTCTTCAACTCCTGGAGCTCGATGCTACGGGTGGTGGTGGTGGGCTCGCTGGCCTATGTGGCGCTGGTGCTGCTGCTGCGCGTATCGGGCAAGCGCACCCTCTCCAAGCTGAATTCCTTCGATCTCATCGTCACGGTGGCGCTGGGTTCCACCCTGGCCACCATCCTGCTCAGCCGGGATGTGGCCCTGGCCGAGGGAGTGACGGCCTTCACGCTGCTCATCGGGCTGCAGTTCCTCATCACCTGGCTGTCGGTGCGCTCCCGGCGCATCAGCGCTCTGGTGAAGTCCGAGCCCTCGCTCCTGCTCTACCGCGGCCAGCTCCTCTCCGAGGCCATGCGCCGACAGCGCGTCACCGAGGAGGAGGTTCTCGCGGTCGTCCGAGCCCAGGGGCAGCTCGCGCTCGATGACGTGGAGGGCGTGGTGCTGGAGACGGACGGCTCCCTCTCCGTCATCCAGCGCACCGAGCAGCCCGTCGGGCGGACCTCCCTGGAGGGAGTGTCCGTCCATGAGAAGCGCTCCTCCTGACGCCGCGCGGCGCGGAGGGGTCGAGGCCTGTCCGTCCTGGACCGTCGTTGAGGGCTATCCCTGGGTCTGGGCCCACAGTGAGAGCAGCTCGGCCTCCCGCTCCGGCGTCACCCCGGCCCGCATCTTGTTGCGTCGTTCCTCGGGCTGGCTTTGGAACCAGGCCAGCGTGTCTCGCACAGTGATGACCGGTGAGCGGAACCGCAGCCCGGCCTTCACCGCCCTGGCGTTGCTGTACAGGTGCATCCCTCGATAGGTGCCCGTGGGCGGCGCCCAGATGGGGATGCTTCCGTCCCCATTCTCGCCGTGCTGCAAGAGGAAGTCCGAGGGAAGCCACGTCAGCTTCGTCTCCTGTCCCGTCACCTCCTTGCACGCCGCGAATAGCCCCCCCATGCTCCAGGGTTGCTCCGGCCCCACCGCATTGAAGATGCCGGTCGTGCTGCGCTCGATCGTAAGCACGAGCCACTCGGCGAGGTCCCTTACGTCGATGATCTGCAGCGGGTCCTCGGGGCTGCCCGGGGCGAGCATCTCCCCGCCGCGTGCGAAGCGCACGGGCCACCAGGTGAACCGGTCCGAGCGGTCCTCGGGGCCGACGATGTAGCCGGGGCGGATGTTCGCGACGCGGCCCGGCATGGCCTGCTCGGCGGCTTCCTCGCACGCTCGCTTGAGCCCGCCGTAGTTCTCGAAGTTCCTCCCCATGTCCTCGACGGTCGGGTCGGCGAGCGTCGCCGTGGGGGCGCTCTCATCCATGTCCGGTGTGTCGTACTTCGCGTAGGCCGAGATGCTGGAGATGAAGACGTACTGCCCGACGTTCGGCCCCAGCAGCTCCGAGGAGGCGCGGACCATGCGCGGGTAGTACCCCGAGGTGTCGAGGACCGCGTCCCATGTACGTCCGACGAGTGCCTCGAGGCCCCCGTCCTTGTTCGGATCCCTGTTCCCGCGCAGCTTCTCCACCTCGGGGAAGAGCTCTGGCCGGGTCTTCCCACGGTTGAAGAGCGTCAGCGAGTGCCCGCGAGCCAGTGCCGCCGTGACGAACGCCGGCCCGAGGAAGCCCGTGCCTCCGAGGACGAGGATCCGCTTCTTCGAGGAGGGGGCGCTGTCGTTGCCAGACAGCGCGCGCATGCCAGGGCTGCACGCCACCAGGGAGGCCGCTGCGGTCATCGAGAGCTGGAGGAAGTGTCTTCGGGAGGAGGTCATGGTCAGGCTCGGGAGGAGTGGAATTGGGAGGAGATCGGTCAGGCCAGAGTGGGCCTGTCTCCTTGGTTGCCCCTGAATACAGATGGCCCGGTCTTCTATTCCTTCCCAGCGCTCTCGTCGAATGGGCTCAGGCGAATGCCATCCTCCTGGGCACCTCGACGGTTCTCGGCACCTCGCGGGCCTCGTCATGTACCCAGGTCTCGAGTTGTTCCTTCACCATCGCCAGGTGTCGGGGATGGAGCCTGTGGGACAGCGCGTCCGCTCCGATGAGGTAGCGCTCCTCGATGCGCTTGCGGTCTGGCAGCAGGACGACATCCCTCCGGAGGAGCGTCCCCACCGAGTATCCGGAGATGCCTAGCATCCGGCTGATGGCGGGGCGGCCGAGGCTTCGGGACAGCCAGCGCGTCATCTGCTCGAGTTCGCTGGTGACGCGGGAGGCATGTGCCGCCCAGGGCACCCGCTGCACGCGAACGCCGTGCGAGGCACACTTCACCCGGCGCGGTGCGTAACTCAGCCAGATGGGGGTGTGCTCCAGTGCCAGGTGGCGCCACCGGCGCTCGGGGCGTCTGTCATAGCCCGCGCAGATGTCCTCACAGACTCCGCACTTCATGGCGTACCGGCTGGGATTCACCTGCACCACCAGCCCGTCTGGCCGCAGGCTGGCGCCATACACCGACAGGTTCTCCAGCTCGAGCAGTTGTTCCATCAACTCATTGATTCCTGGCCGCTTCATGGTTGTTCCTCCCGGAGGGCTCCGTGGCCCTCGCTCGTGATGAGGAGGCACCACTGCAAGGGGGTGACCACCTCCGGGAGTGCCCATGCGCCTCCTGCTCCATGACCAGGACCGTTTCGCGGACGGGACACACCCGTCTCGTTTCGTGGACGGGTCTCTGTGACCGGGGCGCCGTCCCTCCAGTGTGCATGCCTCGCGGATGGCGTTGGCAAGGCGTCTGCACAAGGGCGCCTGAACCGCGGCATCGCCTGCTTCTTCAGGCGTCGCTGCCACCCTCACGAGGAGCCATCACATGAAGCGCACGTTCAGCATTCTTCCCCTCCTGCTCGCGACCCTGGCCACGGGTTGTGGTCCCATCGGCCAGCAGTTCCACGGCACCTACAACCTGTCTGGCACCACCACCCTGACCTTCGTGGGATACGGGAGCGACACCGAGGAGATTACGGGCACCCGGCGCATCATGGAGGGGGCCATCTCGGACATCGTCCTCTCGGATGCGACCGGTCAGTGTCTCCTGCCCGCGGATGTCGAGGGGGACGTGGCCTCCTTCCGTCCCGGTTCTTCCTGCACTCTCAACCTCAACGGCGTCACCGTTACCCGGACGATCTCCAATGGGACGGCCTCGCTCTCCGGAAAGGTCGTCCAGGTCCGCCTCTCCGGGAACATGACAGCCATCTATCAGGGGAGCACGGTCTCGGGCTCCTTCTCCGAGAACAGCACTCTCACGCGCATCGCGAAGTAGCAGGGGAGTCCACGACGGAAGACCCTCACC
>QKJM01000117.1 GCA_003249315.1 Archangium sp. | reverse complement strand
CGGCGGCGACCCTGGCCCGGCTCTCGGAGATCGTCGGCGAGGAGATCGTGCGAATCAGCGATCTCTATGTGACGATTTTTCAGCGTGGCGACTTTCTCAGCCTCCACAATGATAGCGGCCTCGGCAAATATGCATTGACCATCTCGCTCTCCAGCCTGGCCGAGGGGGAGGGAGGCCGGCTGCGCCTGTACGCCGCTCCCGAAGGGGGCGAGGGCCAGCCGCGCATGCTCGGCGAACTGCGCCCGCGGGCCAACGAACTGGCGATCTTCTCGCTCAGCCCCGACCTGTTGCCCCACGAGGTCGAGCCGGTCATTGGCGCTACTCGCCGCGCGACCATTGCCGGTTTTCTCGAGACCCGAGACTTCACGAGCAACCAGTCCTTCATTGACGCGGCCGCGGGGGTAGACGCCGCGGAGCCCACGAGCACACCTGAATGACTGAAGTCACTCCCTGTCCCTCGAGGCTCCAAAGGATGCTGTACCTCATCATCGCGACAGCGGTGGTCGCGTACCTGGGCCTCTGCACGCTGCTGTACCTGCGCCAGAGGGATCTGCTGTACCCGGCACCTCCGGGGGCGAGGGAGCCGAGGCTGGTGGCGGAGGCGAAGCTGCTACGGCTCGAGGGGGCGAAGGGGGCGCCGGTCTATGTGCTGCACGTACCGGCGGCGCCGGGAGCACCGACGGTGGTGCATTTCCACGGGAACGGAGAGCAACTGGCGGACGGGGCGTGGCTGGCGCTGCACTACCAGGAGGCGGGGCTGGGCTTCTACGCGGTGGAGTACCCGGGTTACGGACTGATGGCGGAGCAGGGGCCGCCGTCGGAGGAGGGAATCTACGAGGCGGCGGAGGTGGCGCTGGCGCACCTGAAGGGGGAGCTGGGGGTGCCGAGGGAGCGGACGGTGCTGCAGGGGCAGTCGCTGGGGTCCGGGGTGGCGGTGGAGATGGCGAAGAGGGGCCACGGGGAGCGGCTGGTGCTGCTCACGCCGTACACCGCGATAGCGGACGTGGGCGCGAGGGTATTCCCGTGGATACCGGTGCGGCTGCTGATGAAGGACAGGTTCGACAGCGCGGCGAAGGCGCCGGGGCTGGAACTGCCGGTGCTGATCGTCCACGGGACGAGGGACGAGGTGGTGCCGGTGGACATGGGTCAGTCGCTGGGGAAGCTGTTCCCGAACGCGACGGTGCGCATCCTGGAGGGCCGGACGCACAATGACGTGCTCGATCGGCCGGAAGTGCTCGAGGACCTGATGGAGTTCGCGCGCGGCGGAACTGGATGAAGCGGAGCCGATGTCACTTACCGCGAGCCTGACGGGAACGCCTGGGCGGTGATACGGGCTCCTCGAACAGGGTCGGGCCGAGCAACTCGAGGCACTCGGCGAGAACCACGCCCGCGTCGCGCTTCCTTCCGGAGGAAAACGGCTGCTCTATCGAGAGGCGTCCCGCGGTGGCGAGGACGGCACCGGCCAGACGCGCCCGCTGCGAGTCCGGGGAGATACCAAGCCGCTCCGCGACGACGTGCGAGAGAGAGACCTCCGCGTCGGTGAGGATCCGCAGCCACACCGCGCGAAGCGCCTCCGTCTCGTTCACCACGGGGAGGAGGTTCTCCCAGTTCATGGCGTTCCCCTCCACGAAGGACCGCCGTTGTGCCTCTACCATGGCCTCGCTCAGGGGCCGGTCGCGGGGGGCGGCGCGCATGTCGGAGACGATGCGCGCGAGCGCCGCGTCGACGGCAGGGCGGATGGCGTCCTCCTTCCGGGGGAAGTACCGGTAGAAGGTCCGCTCGGAGAGGCCCGCGTGGGCCGCGAGCTCCTTGACGGTGAAGTCGCTCGTGCCCTCCCTCAGGAACAGGCCGATGACGGCGCGCGAGGCCTCGAGCATCGCCCGGTCGCGCGCCTCGCGCGGAGCGAAGGAGAGGGGAGGGGGTTCCCGGTCCGCGCCCGCGGCCGGTCGTTTCCGTGGTTGGGGGCGCACTCGCTGGCGCATGGCACGGATCCTAACAAGTCGTGGCGGGAACTGTCACATCTGCTCTCGGGTGGGTGGCGGTTTCTGCCAGTCCTGTGGCATAAACTGCCAGAGTCCACGACGGACGGAGAACCGAGATGAACTTCAGCTCCCCCACCTCCCGCATCGAAGACGGCCTCTTCCTGCCCGAAGACGCGTCACTGTTCACCCGCCTGCGTGTGGCGGTACGGGCACTGAAGGTCCTCGAGAAGCGCCCCGATGACAGCATCGCGGCGCCGTTGCTCAACGCGAGCCTCGACGGCGACATCTTCCAGCGGTTCTGCTCGGAGCTGGCGAAGAGCGAGGACGGCCGGGAGCTGCTCACCACACGCCCCAGCCTCCAGGGCAGCAACATCGACCTCGCGGCGCTCGGCCGGCTCCCGGAAGGGACGCTCGGGAACGCGTTCGCCCGCTACTTCTCGGCCAACGGCATCCACCCGTTCGAGAGCCCGTACGAGGTCCGCAATGACGTGGACTACCTCGTCAAGCGGTACCGGGAGACGCACGACCTTCACCACGTGTTGACGGGCTACGGGACGGACTCGCTCGGCGAAATGGAGCTCCAAGCCTTCGTGGCCGGCAACCTCGGACTCCGCACGAGCGTCCTCATCCTCCTGTTCGCCGCGGTGCTTCGGCCGCATGGCCTCCCTCCTTTCTGGAAGTACACGCGAAAGCTGCGAGCGGCGTATCGGCGGGGCCAGCGGTGCGAGAAGGTCGTCCGCATACGGTACGAGCGCTTCTGGGAGGCACCGGTCGAGGTGGTGCGCCAGCAGCTCGGGATTTCCCCTCTGACCCCGGCCTGAGTCACGATCATGAATACGGCACTCTCCATCGACACGCCCCGTACCCTCAACGAGTACGCCCCTTCCGCCCTCGAGACGATCAATGGGGTCCGACGAGAGGGGTTCCTCGGCTGGCTGATGAAGATCTGGCGCGAGCACGGGGACCTGGTCCACCTCCGGATGGGCGCGCGGTCGCTCCTCCTGGTGACCCACCCGGACCACGTGGGCCACATCAACGTCACGCACCGCGAGAGCTACGACAAGGCCGAGAGCTACGATTCCATCCGCGAGCTGCTGCTCGGCAATGGCATCGTCACCGCCACTGGCGAGGACTGGCGCCGACAGCGCAAGCTCATGGCGCCCTACTTCACCCCTCGCGGCGTGGAGAAGTTCTTCCCCATCTTCCTCTCCGACACGCAGCGGCTCATCGAGCACTGGCGGTCCAACCTCCAGGGCTCCGGCCGCCCTGTCGAGATGCTCGACGAGATGATGCAGGTCACCGCCTCCGTCATCCTCCACTCGGTCTTCAGCACCGACTCGGACGAGACCCTTCTGCGGATCAAGAACCTGATCGAGACGATGGTCTCCCATATCTCGAACATGCAGATGCGCCCCGTCCAGGTGCCCCAGTGGGTGCCCACCCCCGGGAACCTGCGGTTCCGCCGGGCCCGGAAGCTGGTGACGGCCTACATCCACGAGCTCATCGCGCGGCGCCGGGCCCTCCCCACCGAGCAGTGGCCGGATGACCTGCTGACGAAGATGATGACGACCCGGGACGAGGAGACGGGGACGCTCATGGCGGAGCAGCTCCTGCTGGACAACGGCATCACCCTGTTCGCCGCCGGGCATGAGACCACTGCGCGGACGCTCTCGTTCTTGTGGTACGCGCTCTCGCAGAACCCGGAGGTGGAGCGGCGGATGCACGCCGAGCTGGACGCGGTGCTGGGCGACGCGCCTCCGACGATCGACGACTTGAAGAAGCTCCCGTACACGCTCCAGGTCGTGAAGGAGGTCCTCCGGCTCTATCCGGCCGCGCCGATGTACGCCCGTGACGCCATCGCCGAGGACGAGCTCGATGGATTCCGCATCCCGGCCGGCACGAGGACGATTGTCTTCGCCTATGCGACCCACCGGCACCCGGAGTTCTGGGACGAGCCGGAGCGCTTCGATCCCGACCGCTGGTTGCCCGAGCGCGAGTCCGCGCGCCATGCATACGCCTACCACCCATTCGCCACCGGACCGCGTATCTGCCTGGGCAATAGTTTCTCACTGCTCGAGACACACGTGATGGCGGCGATGCTCGCACGCCGCTTCAAGCTGCGCCTGAAGCCCGGCCATGTGCCTCGATTCGACTTGCTCGGTACCCTCGGATCGCGCAACGGCTTGCCGATGCTGATCGAGGCACGGTGAGTCCTGGCATTTGCAAGAATGACAAGGGGCCGTCACCGTGCAAATGCGCTATTTCGAACTCAACGATGATGTCGAAATCCCTGGCCGATGGGACCTGGGCAGCCCCAGGAATCAGCAGGGCGAGGAAGTGGATCCGTGGCAGTTCAGCAGCGGGAGCCCGGTAGACATCGAGAGTCCGCTCAAGGTTCCGTTGCGAGCAGGAGACGGTAGAGCGCTCGATTTCACCGAGGCGGGTGTGGGCACTCCGATTGTCAGTACCCGGATAGGCGCCGTCTTTGAGGAAGTGGCACCCAAGGACGTACAGCTCATTCCAGTGGAGGTGGAGGCGCACCCGGGGCAGTTCTACATCCTTGTCTGCACACGCGTGGTGAAGTGCATCGACGATGAGGCGTCCGAGGAGGTGCAGTACTGGACGCCGGAAGATGGAATGCCAGAAAAGGTGGGAACGTACTCATCCGTGTTCGGTATGCGCATCGATCCCGCGAAAGTGGGTAATGCCCAGGTGTTTCGTCCCTGGGGTTGGACGGGAGCCCTCATCGTCTCTGAAGAACTCAAGGATGCTCTGGAGCGAGCGGGCGCGGTGGGAGTGAGGTTCACGGAGGTCACCGGTCCGAGTGCGATCAATCAGGAGGAGCGGGCGCGGGACCAGAAGTGGCGTGAGCGTCTGCGGCAGGCCGAGACTGCTCGTGAAGAGGTGTGGAGCACCCTGGGGAAACTGGACGAGGAGGCCATCGTCCCAATCGTCGTAGGTGGCGCATGGCCAGCACGGCGGCAGGTGTGGCGCGTCATCCACCGCTCGGGAGGACGGAGGCTGTTGGTCACTGATGGGCTTTCAGATCCTTTCTGGGGGAAGAATGAGCCATCCGTGGGGTTTGGCCTCGAACTCGCCCTCGAGACGGATGAGCCCCAGGATGACGTCATGGGAGACTGGCCACTTCTGCTACTGGAGAGGGTTGGGGACGAGGTCGCCGAGCACGAGCGTGTTCGAGAGCGGGTGATGGCGGGACTCTTCTCCATGGAGGTATCCGGCAAGGACATGCCCAGGTCCCTGGTCACCGAAGAGGGCAGGGTGGCCGTGCTTCTCGGCGTGGCGTCGAGCTCGCTGCCGATGGACTTCGCCATACCGAGTGGGGAGGTGCGACTCGTCACGGTCAAGGCGCTGCGCCCGGCAGAGTTGGCCTACCTGATGGAGCACGGGAAGCAGGCCTATGTCGAACTGGCACGACGATTCGTGGAGAGCGGCGAGGAGCATCTCTCGCGCGTTCGTAGGAGACCCTTGATACCAGGGTCTTGACCGACTCCATGGCCTGCGGGATGCGCTCTTGATAACGAATCAGGGGAACGTCACGCCGCTGACTTCGACACGCTGCATTCCGCTCGCATCCCACAGAATGAGGGTGAAGGGGCCTCGGGCCTCCTGCTCTGTCATCTCCAACTCCACCACGACGGGGCGCACTCCTCCCGGAGGGAGGGGCTCCGGCGTCCATACCGACAGCGCCTCCTTCTCCCCACCCGTGGGTCTCACCAGCGCCGCTCCCGCCGGCTCCCACGGAAGTGCTCTCCGTTTCTCCAACTCCAGCTCCAACTCCACGACCAGTCGCACGATGACCTTGGTTCCCTCTGTGCGTCCGGTGACGAAGCGGTAGCTGTAGACATTATGCACGACGAACATGTTGAGCGGATTCCGGATGGAGTCTTCGGTGAGTCTTTGGCCGGCGATGCGCCCTTTGCTCATCAGCTTGTTGGCGATGACTTCCGTGAACCCACCAAGTCCTCGGCGCTCGGCCTGGATGCGCTCGTTTTCCTTCCGGCACTGTTGGATCTCTTCCCGGGCCTGCTGCTCGGCTTGTCTGTAGGATTCAAGTGGGCGCGAGTATCGGAACACCTCCACCTGTCGCTCGGCCTGGATGGGATGCGCTACCAGGTCGAAGCTGGCGGTCAATGGGGCCGCAGCGTCCAGGAAAGTGATTCTCAGCCGCACGCGCTCTCCCGCCAGAAGCGCCCCCGAGGGCACGAGCATGAGTGCGCTCTTCCCGTGCAGCACCTGGCTGAACTTCTCGCGCCCCTCCAACTCCACCTTCGCTATCTTCGAATCGGAGAGCAGGGTGGTGCTCAGCCCTGTGTGGATGCACAGTTCAGGTGGCTTGTCGGTAATATCCGCTCGTAACTCGATGTGACGCACACCCTCCGCGCAGGAAGGAAGCGGACGTGGCTCGGTGGCCGCCACGGGAGCGGCGAGCAGAGCCAGCCCCAGGGGCGCGGCAGGTATGCGAGAACGCGCGAGCAACAACATCACTCGAAGCGCTCCACCACCAACACGTCCGCGACAGGGAAGATTTCAACGGTATCCTTCCCTCGGAGTGCTTTGATCTCGACCCCTCGCTCATATCCCACCGTCAGCAAGAAGCAGACCGGGCGTCTCCGACCATCGGGAAGCCGGGCCTCGGTGAAGCGACCATGGACGCGTCCCTCCGCGAAATAGAGCCGTCCAACGATGAAGGTGTTGTGAGGTAGCTTCTCCCAGTCGCCAGGAATCCGCATCTGGGCGAGCCCCTCCTGCACAGGGATGGGCTTGCGCTCCTTGTAGGGAAAGACGGCGGTGTGCAGGGCATTGATGGCGAGGTGGAACTCGTCGAACATCGCCTCTCTTGCTCCGGCGGGGCACTCCTCGGCAGGGGGAGTCGGGCGAACCGGGGGGCTGGCGCAGGCGAGGTGGGTGGCGGCGAGGGCACCGAGGCACACCTTGGGCAGGGTGGAATCCAGGCTTTTGTGAGGCGTCTTCACGGAGGCATCCTCCTCGGGGAGCGCCGCACGGGGTGCGACGGCCGCGGGGATGGTCTCCACTCTGGGGGGAGCCGCGGCCCGCCCAGACTCCAGCCGAGGCCACTCGGGCGCCACTTCCTGTCCAGATTCAACCTGTGATGTCGGATGGGGGCGAGGCGGTGTGTGACCCAGCCACCACGCTCCAGGGAGGGCCACTCCGAGCATCAGCATCGCGCCAGCCACGAGGGCCACTCGTCGGGCCTTGCGCGGCGGCGCCTGCGGAGGAATCTCCTGGGGCTGCTCGCGCCGTCGGCGGCGGGGGACTCTCGCGGCGGGGCTCGGACGCAGGTTCGCCCTGGGCGCGGAGAACAGATCCGGCTGTCGGGGCCACTCGGGCCGGCGGATGCACCGTCGCGGCGCATCTCCCTCCTTCTCCGGAGGCAGCTCCTCCCACTCGAAGATGCCGGCCTCCCAGTCCTTGGGCCTGCCGAGGGCCACCGCGGCCACCAGCGCCTCGGCCAGGGCCTCGCCGGTCTGCCAGCGATCCTCGGGCCGCTTGGACAGCAGGCGGAGGATGAGTTCGCTCAGAGCCCGGGGCACCCGGGGGTTGAGGGCCGAGGGCGCGAGCGGTTGCAGATAGGCGATCCGGTAGCTCAGGGATTCGTCGAAATCTTTCGGGGAGAAGGGGTAGTGGCCGGTGGTAGCGCGGTAGAGGCACACGCCGAGCGCGTACAGGTCGTCGGTGGGCGCGCAGTGGTACCGCGCTCCAGGGTTGTTGCGGCTCGCGAGGAGGAAGCGGATGGCCTCGGGGCTGCGCAGGTGGAGGGTGCCAGGGGGCAGGGGAGAGTGGGTGAGGGTGTTGGCGCCCTCGTACCAGCCAGCGCCGAGGTCCAGGAGGATCGGCTCCCCATCGGAGGCGCGGAGGATGATGTGCTCGGGCTTCAAGTCCCGGTGGAGCACGTCGTGCGAGTGGAGGAAGGCGAGGGCGAGAGCCACCTTGCGGCCCACATCGGCGAGCTCGCGGAAGGAGGGGTTGAGGGTTTCGGCCCAGAGGTGGAGGGGAAGGCCGGGCACCCAGTCCATGAGGATGCAGAGGAAGCCCTCGTGGGGGAGGGGCCAGCGGAAGCAGGCGTGGAAGCGCACCACGTTGGGGTGGATCGCCCGGTTGAGCAGGAGGACGGCTTCGCGCTCGGCCCGCGCGTCCACGGGGCGCCGCGCCACCTTGAGGGCGCAGAAGTCCCCGGGGCGCTCCCTATGCTCCGCCCGGTAGACGGCGCCATAGCCGCCCACTCCCAGACGCTCCACCACGCGCCAGCTCTCCACCTCCGTTCCCGGAGGAAGCTCCTCGGGGAGTACGGCTTTCTGATTCCACTCCATGGCGAGGGCCTCCCTGCCTGTCGGGAGTGGAACCTAACAGGTCAGAGTCCCTTGTGATGAGGAATGAACCGGAAAAGTAGGGACGCTGGACGGAAGAGGGGTCGTGCGGACGACTCGACCTCTCGGCACAGGCTTTGCTGACTGGTGCTTGCCATGGACCTGATCTCGCCTCACACTTCTTTCATGCCCTCGCCCCCACGCTCCTCCCAACGTTCCACGCTGGCGGACCTGGAGTCTCTGCCCGAGACGGTAGTGGGGGAGATCATCGACGGCACGCTGTACACCCACGCCCGCCCGAGGCCGGGACACGCGCATGTGCAGACGGTGCTCTCGGGGGAACTGCTCGGCCCCTTTCAGTTCGGGCGAGGAGGGCCGGGGGGTTGGTGGATCCTGATGGAGCCTGGCATCCAGGCAGAGGGATCACCCGAGTTCTCTCCGGACCTGGCGGGCTGGCGGAGGGAGCGAGTGCCGAGGTTGCCGTCCGAGCGGTGGA
>QKJM01000292.1 GCA_003249315.1 Archangium sp. | reverse complement strand
CCGTGCTCAGCACCTGGGCGTGGATGTTGGCGTTGAGGTCGGAGGCGATGCGGTTGATGTCCTTGAGCACGCCGGGGATGTTGCGGTGTACGTTGAGGATGCGGTGCGTGCCCGGGACCAGCGGCGACTCCACCTGGGGGAAGTTCACCGCGCCCGTGGTGGCCCCGGTCTTCACGTACTTGATGAGCGCGGTGGCCACCTCCCGGCCGATCGACTCCTGCGCCTCCTCCGTCGAGCCGCCGATATGCGGGGTGAGCACCACGTTGGGCAGGCCCTGCAGCGGCGTGGTGAAGCCGTCGCTGTTCTTCTCCGGCTCCTGAGGGTACACGTCGATGGCCGCGCCCGCGAGGTGCTGGGACTGCAGCGCATGCGCGAGCGCGGGAATGTCCACCACCGAGCCCCGGCTCGCGTTGATGAGGTAGCTGCCCTTCTTCATCCGTGCCAGCTCGTCCGCGCCGATCATCCACTGCGTGGAGGGCGTGGCCGGCACGTGCAGCGTCACGAAGTCCGACACCTCCAGCATCTCGCCCAGCGAGGGCGCCGCCCACGCGTTGCCCAGCGGCAGCTTCGTCATGATGTCGTAGTACACCACCCGCAGGCCCATGGCCTCGGCCAGCACGCCGAGCTGCGAGCCGATGTGCCCGTAGCCGATGATGCCCAGCGTCTTGCCTCGCACCTCGTGGCTGCCCACCGCCATCTTGCGCCACTGGCCCGCGTGTACCTCTCGGGTGCGGTCGCCGAGTTGGCGGCTGAGCATGACGATCTCCGCGATCACCAGCTCCGCCACGCTCCGGGTATTGCTGAAGGGGGCGTTGAAGACCGGCACCCCGTTGTGGTTGGTCGCCTCCAGGTCGATCTGGTTGGTGCCGATGCAGAAGGCCCCCACCGCCAGCAGGTCGGGCGCCTTGGCCAGGGCCGACTCCCAGATGTTCGTCTTGCTGCGGATGCCCACCAGGTGGACGCCGGCCAGGCGCTCCTCCAGTTCCTCGGGCTTGAGTGCTCCCTTGAGCCGCTCCACCACGAAGCCCTCCGCCGCCAGCATGTCCTCGGCGGAGGAGTGGATGTTCTCGAGCAACAGGACCTTCAGGGGGCCTTCGATGGAGACAGGCTTGGAGGGCGACGGGAACGCGGGAGTGCTCATATGACACTCCGCGTAGACGTCGCCCCCCTGCCTGTCAAGACCTACAGCGGAGCCTACTGGATGGTGTAGGCTGCCGTGCCACTGCAGCTATTGCCGGAGTAGCAGCCGACGCGGATCTGATAGGTGCCGCCAGCGCCAGCGGGCACGGTGTAGGTGATGCGCGAGGCGAGGCTGCAGCTATCGTCGTTGGAGGCCACCTGGCTACCGGCCGGGCCGTACAGGCGCAGGTAGGTGTCACCGGTGGCGGACGCGCCAGCCACCCCGCAGGTGCCCACGTCGAGGACCTGGCCCGCGGACAGCGTCACGTCCTGGTTGATGGTGTTCTGCTGGGCGCTGTTGGTGTTGCTGGCGTTGAAGTCGAACGAGCCGCTGGTGCCGCCACCGCCGCCGCTGCCCGGCGTCACCTTCCACACCACGGTGCCGCCGCAGGAGCCGCTGGAGTAGCAGCCGGCGCGGATCTCATAGGAGCCGGCCGTGGCCACGGTGTACTTGATGTAGGAGGCCCGGCCGCCGCAGGAGTCGTCATTGGAGGCCACCTCGCTGCTGGCGCCGTCGAAGAAGCGCAGGTAGGTGTCACCGCTGGCGGTGGCGCCCGTGAGGCCGCAGGTGCCCACCTCCACCTCGTCCCCGGCGTTGAGGGTGAGCGTCTTGTTCACCGTGTTCTGCTGGGCGCTGTTGGTGTTGCTGGCGTTGTAGGTGTACGAGTCGGCCGGCGGCGGGGGCGGCGGCGGCAGGTCCCCACACAGCCGCGTGCTGCCGTTGTTGGTGGCGGCGCAGAAGGCGCTGATGGCCGGGTAGATGTAGGTGATGTCCTCGCCGCGGCACCCCGACTCGCTGCACGTGTTCACCACGGTGCAGCTCCCGCTGCTGACGTAGTCCGTCTCACCGCGCACCAGGATGCCCGCCACCGTGTAGCCGTCCGTCTCGTACACGCCCGAGCCCGAGTTGCCACCGAAGGTGTCCGTGCTGGCCACGAAGAAGTCCAGCGTGCTCGCGCGCGCATCCCTCACCGAGCCGCCCGAGTCGATCTTGAAGGGCACGCCGCTGCCGCAGCCGATGACGGCCACGTTCTGCCCACCGGACATCGCGGTGTTGCCCGCGCGCACTGGCGCCGGGGTGAAGCGCGGCGTGGCCGGCCTGTCCAGCCGAATCACCGCGAAGTCCAGGTTCTGCCCGTTCACCGTCCCCTGCTCGCGCGCCACGATGGAGGCGCAGCTGTAGATGTCCTGGGTGGTGACCGTCTGCAGCGCGCCCGCCGCCGTGCGGTAGTAGTTGAAGACGAAGCGCGTGTTGGAGCACGCCGAGGCGCTGGTGATGCAGTGGCCCGCGGTGAGCACCAGGTCATCGTCGATGAGCGTGCCCGAGCAGAAGGCCGACGTCGGGTCATCCCGGAAGCGCTCCGTGCTGCACAGGTTGCGCGCCGAGCCCAGCGTGCTGCCGGTGAAGGCGACGTCGTTGGGGTTGGACGCGTCGTAGTCCGAGGGGTTCATCAGCGCCACCGTGGACTCCTGGGCGCGCGTGCGCAGCGTGGCGTCCGGGTGCGCGTACACGTCCTGGCGATCGTCCGTGCCGTAGACGACCTCCTTCTCCGTCACGCCCAGCGCTGCCCCTTCACCCTCCATCGGGTAGGCCCCCTCGGGGCCACAGCCCGCGGCGAAGCTGGCGGCGCATACCAGGGCGCCCAGCAGGGTGCGCGTGGAGGACTCGGGCCTGGGATTTCTCATGGACTGCTCCTCATTCGTGCTTGGGAAGAAACGCCAGACCGGGAAGTCCAGCGAACCCATGATGCACGAAAATGTCCCCTCCAGGTGGGGGGACTCGAGGAATTCAGTCCTCTTCGGGGTTGCGCAGCCAGGCCATGGCGGCCTCGCGCGACTCGAAGGTGCGGGTGGGGATGTTGAGCAGGGCCTTCTTCGTCATGCGCCAGGCCTGCAGGCCGGAGGAGGCGTCGCTCACCACGCGCGCCGAGCGCTGCATGCCGTGGAGCTGCGCGAAGGCGTTGAGGCTGGCCATGATGGTCACCATCTCTGGCGGCATCACCCGGAGCTGTCCCTGGTCCACCAGCGCGCTCCAGGGGCCACCCATGCGGATGATCGTCTCTCGGATGCGCTTGAGGTAGTCCTCCACGTCCGCCGGGCCGGGCCTCGCGGGGTATACGACGTCGATGATGCGGTCTGCCTCGTGGACGGTGATTTCAAAGGGCATGCGTGCTGCTCTCCAGGAGGCGCGGAGGGGGGCGCCGGGCGTGGGGAGGCACTCTATAGCGTTCGGGAGCCCTGGTCGAACAGTCCCCCCGTGTCAGACTGCACTGCTACGCCTCGTCCTTGCGGCTGGACCGGAGAGCCGACGCGCCACGGGCGCGGGACGGTTTCAGCCGGCGAGGGGGTTTCATGAGGACGAAGCTGTATGTGTTGGGCGCGGTGCTGGGCACGGCACCGGGCCTGTGGGTGGCGGGGTGCGTGCCCGCCACCCCTCCAGTGCAGTCGCGGGAGGAGGAGAGGCCGGGTGAGGTGTCGAGGCAGGTGGGCCGGACTTCCGGGAGCCGGGAGGTGGAGGCGCTCCCGCCAGCGCCGGAGCCGGCGGGCCTGGAGTCCGGAGCGCCGGTGCATCCGTGCGAGCTCATCACGGTGATGCAGGTGCCGTGCGACTCCTCGGCCGCCACGTGCGAGTACACCTATTGGGAGGGCCCGCGGCAGGTGAAGCCGCTGCGGGCCTAGTCCCTCGGGGCGTCCGCTGGCGCGTCCTCCGCCTCCTGTCCTGACAGGAGGCGGACGATGTCCTGTATCTAGGGGGCGGTGGCGGGGAGGGGCGGCCACTCTCAAGTTCAGGCTCCCTATTGAGAGGAGCCTGCCATGCCTCTTTCCAAGACCTGGATGTTCCCGTTCCTCGTGGGTGGAGGTCTGATGGCCTGTGAAGCCGCGCCCACCCGGCCGCTGCCTTCGCCTCCTCCCGTCATTGAGAATCCGGTGACGGTGCTCACGCCCACGCAACGACTGGGCCGGGCGCTGTTCTTCGATGAACGGCTGTCCGAGCCGCCCGGCCAGTCGTGCTCCATCTGCCACCTGCCCGCCGCGGGCTGGACGGGTCCGGACATGTTCATCAATGCCACCGGCGCCGTCTACGAGGGCGCGGTGGATGGGCGCTTCGGCAACCGCAAGCCGCCCTCGTCCGCCTATGCCACCCCGTCTCCCATCTTCCACCAGGTGGAGGGGCAGAACACCTTCGTGGGTGGCAACTTCTGGGATGGGCGCGCCACGGGCGAGGAGCTGGGCAACCCCGCGGCGGATCAGGCCCAGGGGCCCTTCCTCAATCCGGTGGAGCAGAACAACCCCAACGAGGCCGTCGTCGTGCAGAAGGTATGCATCGGGCCATACGGGGACCTCTTCCGCTTCATCTACGGCGCGGACATCTGTAAAGAGGGCAACGTCGAGCAGGCCTACGACAACATCGCCCTGGCCATCGCCGCCTATGAGGCCTCACCGGAGGTGAATGCCTTCTCCTCGAAGTATGACGCCTACCTGTCGGGGCGCGCCGAGCTCACCCCGCAGGAGTCCTGGGGCCTGGAGCTCTTCGAGGGCAAGGGCCGGTGCGCCAACTGCCACCCCAGCAGCCCCGGCCCCGATGGTCAGCCTCCCCTCTTCACCGACTACAGCTATGACAACCTCGGGGTGCCGCGAAACCCGCTCAACCCCTGGTACTACCAGTTCGAGTTCAACCCGCTCGGCCCCGCGTGGACGGACTACGGGCTGGGGGCCTTCCTGGTGACGCGCCCCGAGTGGCGGCAGTTCGCCCGGGAGAACCTCGGCCTGCAGAAGGTCCCCACCCTGCGCAACGTGGACAGGCGGCCCTACCCCGCCTTCATCAAGGCCTACATGCACAACGGCTACTTCAAGGACTTGAGGAGCGTGGTGCGTTTCTACAACACGCGCGACGTGCTCCCCGTCTGTCTCGCCGAGGTCCCCGAGGCCTCCGGCACCATCGGCGTGGATTGCTGGCCTCCGCCCGAGGTGGGGTTGAACGTCAACGCCGGCGAGGTGGGCAACCTCGGCCTCTCCCCCGAGGAGGAGGAGGCCATCGTGGCCTTCATGCGCACCCTGTCGGATGGCTACTTCTATCGGTGAGCAGGCGAGGAGCGCAGCCTCGGACGGCTGCGCTCCCTTCGGATGCGTTGGCGAGGGATGAGTGGAAGCGGACTGGCTCGTTACGGGGGTATGAAGATCAAGAACCAACTGCGTCAGTTCCTCCGCAACACCTTCGAGCTGACGGACCCCTCGGCGTTGTCCGATGCCACCTCCTTGCTCGACTCGGGCCTCATCGACTCGATGGGGGTGCTGGAACTCGTCATGTTCCTGGAGAGTGAGTTCGGCATCTCGCTGAATGACGACGAGGTGGTGGCCGAGAACCTCGACACGATCGAGCGGATCGCCGACTTCGTGGTGCGCAAACAGCCAGTGGAGCAGGTCAACTGACGAGCTGCCTGCCCGGCGGATGAGAGCCGCCTCGGCTGCTCTTGATTCAGGGGAATGGATGCACGCGCCTCCTCATTATTTGGGGTTGATGGGTGGATCATCCCTTTCCGTTTCCAAGAAGATCGCCGACCCGGTGGATGGGGTCGCGCGTAATGTGCTGACTGGCTCCGTGATGGAGTGGGCAGATTGGAGTGATGCCTGCGAGCGCACGGAGTCCTGGCTGAACGATATCTACCAACGACTCCGAGCGGGGGCGGTCGAGGCCAGCATGGAGGCCCTGTATCAGGGACTCCATCTCCTGCACCGTCGATGGGATCGCGAGGAGTGGCGGGAGTTCTGTCTGGAGGTCGCGCGCCTGCACCGGCTGCGCGAACTGCTCCACCAGTGTCCCTACTCCCACTATGCCTTCGAGCGTCCGCGAGGGTATGCGGGAGACGCGGTCCTCATCGACCACGTCTACTCCCTGAGGGAGACGGCATCCTCCCCGCTGGGGAGGGCCATCTATCACTTCCTGTACGAGCAGCCCGGGCCGCGGAGCGTGCGGGAGCGGCGGGTGCTGCTGGGGCGAGAGATAGATGCGGTCGCCGCGGAGGTTCCCCGCCCCCGCATCCTCTCCGTGGCCTGCGGACACATGCGCGAGGTGGAGCTGTCCCAGGCGGTCGCCGAGCGCAGGATTGGCGAGATCATCGCGTTCGATCAGGACGTCCTGAGCCTGGAGGAGGTGAGGCGCATGAATCCCGGCGACTTCGTCCGCCCGGTCTGTGACACGGTGCGGTCCATCGTCCTGGGCCGGCATGTCTTCCAGGGGATGGATCTGATCTACTCGGCGGGCCTGTATGACTACCTCTCCGAGTGTATCGCCCGGCGCCTCACCCGGCAGCTCTTCGGCATGCTCCGCTCGGGCGGGCGCCTGATGGTGGCCAACTTCGCCACGTCCACTCCGGATGCGGGCTACCTCGAGGCCTTCATGGACTGGTGGCTCGTCTACCGAGACGAGCAGCAGATGCAGGCGCTCACCTCGGAGATAGAGCCGGGGGAGATCGCCCGCCTCCACATGTTCCGGGACAGCGTGAGCAACGTCATCTACATGGAGCTGACCCGCCGCTAGACCAGGCTCGTCGGGGCCTCCTCCTTGGTCTCCGGGGGGCCTCGCAGGGGGAGGGTGACGGTGAAGGTGGCGCCCTTTCCAGGGGCGCTTCGCATCTCCACGGTGCCGCCGAGCGCCTGGACGATCTCCCGGACGATCCACAGCCCGATGCCGAAGCCACCATAGTGGCGCACGGACACGGCGCGCTCGAAGCGCTCGAAGATGCGATCCTGGTTCTCCTCGGCGATGCCGATACCCTCGTCGCGCACCCGCAGCCGGGCGTGGAGGGCGTCGCTCTCCACCTCGACGTGGATGGGATGGCCGGCGCCATACTTCATCGCGTTGGCGAGGAGGTTGCTCACCACCTGCTCCAGTCGGAGAGGATCCCATCGTCCCACCGCGTGAGGCACGGTGTTCAGCCGCAGGGGGCACTCGGCGCGCTCCAGGGCCTCTCGCGAGCGCTCCACCACCTTGCGCACCACCCGTACCAGATCCACCTCCTCCAGCTCGCCGAGGACCTGCCCCTGGGAGATGCGGGAGATGTCCAGCAGTTCGTTCACCAGCTTGCTCAGGCGCTGCGTCTGCAGGTTGGCCGACTCCAGCTTGGTGGAGAGCCGCTCTGGAGGCAGCCGATCCGGCGTCTGACGCACCTGGGACATCAGCCCCTGGATGTGGAGCTGGAGCGAGGTGAGCGGCGTCTTCAGCTCGTGCGCGGCGATGGAGAGGAAGTCGTCGCGGCGCCGCACGGCCTCCTGCTCCTCCCGGTAGAGCCGGCCGCGCTCCTCGGAGAGGGCCGCCATGCGCTCGAAGCCCTCGGCGTTCTCCAGCGCCGCGCCCGCGAGGATGCAGACGAAGGATGCCAGACGCTCCTCGTCCTCGCCGAAGAGCTCCCCGACCTGAGGGTGGCTCACGCACATCGCGGCCACGGTCCTGCCTCTCATCTGGATGGGAGCGCACAGCAGCGAGCGCACGCCGAGCAGCTCCATGCTCTCGCTCACCCCGCCGGGCATCCCCTGTCCCATCACCGCGGGCTGCCCCGTCTCCATCGCCCGGCTGATGGCGGTGCGGCCCACGCCCGCGGAGGCCAGCTCGTCCTCGGGTGGGAGCGCCGAGGGATCGAAGACCACGCAGTGCTCGGCCCGCAGCAGCTCCAGCGTGGACTGGCGAACCGCCTCGAAGATCGCCTCCCGGGTCAGGGCGGAGGCGATGCGCCGCCCCGCGTCCAGGACGCGCGGGAACCGGTCCACCAGGGAGAGGGTGTCCGGGCGCTCCAGAGCGTCCTGCCGCTCGGCCCGGGGGCCGTTGCCCAGGTCGCGCTCCATCTCCATCAGCTCCCGGGTGGCCGTCTCCAGGTCGGAGTCGCTGCCGGGCCAGCTCTGCTCCCTGCCCACCTGCCCGCGCGCCAGGAGCGTCTGGGCGCGCTCGTGGCGCATGTGGAGCTCCTCCGCCACCTGGAGGCTCTGGTCGAGCAGGCGGCGGGCGCGGCGGGGGTGCCCGCTCAGCGCCTCGAGCAGGCCCTTCTCGCGCAGCGCGTGGGCGAGGTTGTTGCGATAGTTGTTCGCGACGGACAGCGCTCGCCTGGCCACCCCGCGGGCCTGATTCAGGAGGGCATCGCGCCGGTCGGGAGCCAGGGGAGAGGCGTTCTCGGCCAGCCGACGCAGCGCGGTGAGGTACCAGCAGAACGTGGCCGACACGTACTCGTTGCGGAGGTGGGCGCGCTCCACCATCTGGGTGGCCTGCTCCAGGGTGGAGACCGCCTCCTCCAGCTCCCCCTCTCGCATCTGCCGTAGGGCCTCGGCCTGGAGCAGGCCGGCGTGCGTCTGCACATCCAGATCAGGACTGTTCAGCTCGCGCTCCAGCAGGCTGCGCGGCAGGGCGCCGAGCGAGGCCTTGCCCCAGACCTCCAGGCTCAGCCGGACCGCGTACCGGTCCCCGATGGCCAGGGCCGCTCCGTGGAGCCGCTGGCTGGACTCCACCGCTTCGCGCAGGCGCCCCAGCCGGTAGAGGGCGATGGCCAGGTGGTAGTGGGCGTTGTTCACCTCCCCGCGGTCTCCGGTACGTTCCAGCAGCCGTATGGACTCGCGGCTCCGTTCGATGCACTCCTCGAAGCGGCCGGAGGCGTAGAGGGC
>QKJM01000367.1 GCA_003249315.1 Archangium sp. | reverse complement strand
CACCTCCTCGATGGTGTTCACGCGGATCACCATCAGCGGGAAGGTGAGGAAGATCATCCAAAGGGAAACGAAGAAGGACTGTCGGAGTTCCTGCATCGGCGTGCTCCCGTGGGGGCCCGTCGCGGGGCTACACCTTCTGGGTGGTGGCTCGGCCCAGGATGCCGGCCGGCCGGAAGATGAGGACCAAGACGAGAATGGCGAAGGCGAATACGTCCTCGTAGTCGCTGGAGACGTACCCGGTGGCGAAGGCCTCGGTGAGGCCCAGCACGAGCCCGCCGAGGGCCGCGCCCGGTATGCTGCCGATGCCGCCCAGCACGGCCGCGGTGAACGCCTTGATCCCGGCGATGAAGCCGATGAAGAAGTTGATCTGGCCGATGTGGGAGGCGATGAGCACGCCGCCCACCGCGGCCAGGGCCGACCCGATCACGAAGGTGGTGGAGATGACGCGGTTCACGTTGACCCCCACCAGCAGCGCCATCGACCGGTCCTGTGCCGTGGCCCGCATGGCCTTGCCCACTCGCGTGTACTTGATCAGCAACGTGAGCAGCACCATGCACACGGCCGTCGTGACCACGATGATGATCTCGGCCGAGCTCATCAGGTGACGCACCGGGGCGAGGAAGGCGAACTCGGGGATCAGGGCGGGAAAGGGCAGGAAGTTCGAGGTCTGGGCCAGGAGCACGTAGTTCTGGAGGAAGATCGACATGCCGATGGCGCTGATCAGCGGGGAGAGGCGCGGCGCCTGGCGCAGGGGTTTGTAGGCGATCTTCTCCACCGTGTACCCGTACGCCATCGAGTAGATCACCGCCACCACCCCGGCCAGGATGAGCACCGGCGCTCCGGTCATGCCTTGGAACGTGAGCACGCTCGCCACGATCAGGGCCGTGAAGGCTCCGATCATGTAGATCTCGCCGTGGGCGAAGTTGATCAGTTCGATGATGCCGTACACCATCGTATAGCCCAGGGCGATCAGGGCGTAGATGCTGCCCCGGGTCAGCCCGCTCATGAAGAGCTCGAGAAAGTATTCCATCGCGTCCTGCTCCCGGCGCCCGCCCCGGCCGTTCCTGCCGCGGGCGGCCACCCAGGCCCGGGGGAGAAAAGACGCAGGGGAGAAGCGCGTGCTCCTCCCCTGCGGGGTGGGAAACTCGGATCCGGCTACTCCTGGACCTGGACGTATTCCCCGTTCTTCACCTGGTACATGGAGAAGCCGACGCCCTTGGCGTCACCGCGCTCGTCGAAGCTGATCTTGCCCACCGGCGTCTCGACCCACTCGGTGCGCAACGCCTTCTCCACCGCGGCGTAGTCGGTGGAGCCGGCCTTCTGGATGCCGTTCAGCAGGGCGAGCGTGGCGGCGTATGCCTCCTTGTAGAAGGCGCCGGGCTCCTCGCCGTAGGCCTTCTTGTGCTCGTCGACGGCCTTGATGTAGAGGGGGATCTTGGAGGTGTCCCGGGGGCCGGAGGCGTACACGCCCTCGGCGTACTCCTTGGCCACCTTGATGAAGGTGTCGTCCTTGACGCCGTCGTCGGACACGAAGGGGATGTCCATCATCTTCTTCTTCATGCCGGTGACGATCTTCGAGGCCTCCGGGTGGTAGCCGCCGTAGATCACCGCCTCGGCGCCCTTCTCCTTGATCTTCTGGATGATGGCCGAGTAGTCGACCGCGCCCGGCGTGATGCCCTCGAACAGCACCACCTCGCCCTTGCCGCCCGACTCGTCGATGAACTTCTTGGCGAACTCGGCAAAGCCCTTGCCGTAGTCGCCCTTGTCGTGGATCACGGCGATCTTCTTCTTCTTGAGGGTGTCCAGGGTGAAGTCGACGCCGAGCTTGGCCTGCATGTCGTCCGAGGCGATGGTCCGGAAGAAGTTGGGGTAGTCGCCGCTCTGGGTCAGGGCCGGGTTGGTGGCCGACGGGGACATGGCGATAATCTTGGCGTCCCGGTAGGTGCCCATGGCCGCCTTGGTGGCGCCGGAGCAGATGTGCCCGAGGACCACGCTGACCCCCTCGGAGACGAGCTTGGCGGCCACGTTGGCCGCGACCTCGGGCTTGCACTGGTCGTCTTCGACGAAGAGCTCCACCTGCTTGCCCAGCACGCCGCCCTTGGCGTTGAGGTCGTCCACCACGAGCTTGGCCGCGTGGGTGGCGGGGATGCCGTAGGAGGTCGCCGCTGTGGGGGCCGGCCACGCCGACCTTGATGGTGTCGGCGGCCATCGCTGCGGTCGTCAGGAGCCCTGCGGCCGCGACCGCGGTGAGACGGACGAGTAGGCGCGTCTTCATGGTTCCCTCCTCAGTTGGTGTGAGCTGCCCCCAGTTTGGGCTGGTCAAATGAAAGGGCCCGGCGAAGACCCGGAAGGTGCACTCCCCGTGGGTCTCGGCGAACCCGCGTTCTTGTACCAGCAAGGGCAGGAACCGTCAACGGCCAACTGCCCGGAAGCCCTGAAACGGCTAGGGTTTGACGCGGAGGAACCGGACCAGCGGGTTCACAGACCCAGGTAGGCCTTCTGGACCGCCTCGTTGGCCAGCAGGTTCTCGGCCCGGTCCTCCAGCGTGATGCGGCCGTTCTCCATCACGTAGCCCCGGTGGGCCGCTTTCAGGGCCAGGTTCGCGTTTTGCTCCACCAAAAAGATAGTGGTGTTGCTGTCCGCGTTGATGCGCTGAACGATCTCGAAGATGCGCTTCACGATCAGGGGCGCGAGCCCGAGGGAGGGCTCATCGAGGAGCAGCAGTTGGGGCCGGGCCATCAGCGCGCGGGAGATCGCCAACATCTGCTGCTCGCCGCCGCTTAACGTCCCGCCGGCTTGGTTGCGTCGCTCGGCCAGGATGGGGAACAGACCGTAAATGTAGTCGAGATCCTGCTTGATGCCGTCCTTGTCCCGGCGGAGGAAGGCGCCCATGTCCAGGTTCTCGGCGACCGTGAGCTGGGGGAAGATGCGGCGGCCCTCGGGCACCTGGGAGATCCCCAGGGCGACGATCTCGTCGGGGCTCCTGTCCTGGATGGGCTGTCCCCGGAAGAGGATCTCCCCGTCCCGCGGGGGGACGATGCCGCAGATGGACATCAGGGTGGTACTCTTGCCCGCCCCGTTCGCGCCGATCAGGGTGATGACCTCGCCCTCGGCGACCCGGAGAGAGACGCCCTTGAGCGCCTGAATATTTCCGTAGTAGGTGTCCACGTCGCGGAGTTCGAGCATCGGCGCGTCTTTCGTAAGTTAGGACCCAGGGGTCGGGCCGGGGCCGTCCAAGCCTCGGCTTTCTTCTTTCCTCGCTACGGGCGGTGCCGGACCAGGGATTCCCGACTGGGTTGGGACGGGGATGTTACGGGGCTCTACGCCGTGCGGTCAAGGGTGGGGCCCGCGTTGACCGGTTCGGTCACCGACCGTATAATTCTGCCTCCCGCCCCCGGGAATTCCCTCCGCGCAACCTCACAGCCACTGGAGCCCATGTCCCGACGATCCAAGGCCCTCCGCGAGCTGCGCGCCCTGTATCGCGTGAGCCAGGCGGTGAGTGCCTCCCTCGACCTGGAGCGGGTGGTCTCCCAGATCCTCTCGATCCTGGCCGAGGATCTGGC
>QKJM01000074.1 GCA_003249315.1 Archangium sp. | reverse complement strand
GGTCGAGCGGGAGGCGCTCGGGCGATCCGTGGTGCCGGGCGCGGGCCGGAAGGCGTGATCTCCTCCGCAGGTGTTGCAGCGGACGCGGGCGATCTTCGTTCCCACCATCGCCAGGATGGTGTGGGCCAGCAGCAGCCGGCACCGGGTACAGTATGCGTCCACCTCGCCGCCGACCTTCAGATTGGGGGCCATGGGTTCTGCTTCTCGTTTCTTACGTAGGGGGTAGAAAAAGGGGCGCGGAACATAACGGCAACGCGCGGCGGGAGAAACCCCCTTTCGTGCCTGCTGGTGGCGTGCCTGGGTGCCCGGGGGGGCAGGAGGCGAGGGGAGGGGGGTTGCCAGGGGCGGAGCGTTTGCTTGTGCCGGGGAGCGGGCCACGTAGAGTAGATCCCACCTGAATGGCTTCCGACAACGCACAGGCCTCCGAGAACACCTCGCCGGCGTCGCCGCGGGAGCCTCCCTTTCTCGTCCGGTCCATCGAGAACCTGGGGCGGGGCGCCATCTCCCTGGTGTCGGAGTTCGGCAACCTGACCCTGCTCGGCTTCGATGTGGCCCGCTGGAGCCTGCGCCGGCCCTACCGCCCCCAGAATCTCTTCGCCCAACTGGACTTCGTGGGGGTGGGCTCGATCTTCATCGTCCTGCTCACCGGCCTCTTCACCGGGATGGTGTTCGCCCACCAGTCCTCGCGCGCCTTCGAGCTCTTCGACGCGGAGAGCCTGGTGGGTCCCACCGTGGCCCTCACCATCACCCGCGAGCTGGCTCCCGTCTTCTCCGCCCTGATGGTCACCATGCGCGCCGGCTCGGCCATGTGTACCGAGCTGGGCACCATGCGCGTCACCGAGCAGGTGGACGCCCTGGAGACCATGGCCGTCAACCCCGTCCAGTACCTGCTCGTCCCCCGGGTGCTGGCCGGTCTGATGATGGTGCCCATCCTCACCATGCTCTTCGATACCTCCGGCCTGGCCGGGGCCTACATCGTCTCCGTCGCCGTCAAGGGGCTGTCCGCCGGCACCTTCCTGGCCCGTACCCGCCAGTGGTTGGATCCGGAGGACATCTACGAGGGCCTGATCAAGGGTGCCATCTTCGGTCTGTCCGTGGCCCTGGTGTGCTGCTTCAAGGGCTTCAACGCCTCCGGTGGTGCCAAGGGGGTGGGCAAGGCCACCACCGAGGCCATGGTGGCCAGCGCCCTCTCCATCTTCATCCTCGACTTCTTCGTCGGGGTGCTCCTGCACTAGCCCATGGCGGACGAGAACTCCCGGCCGATGATCGAGATCGTCGCGCTGCACAAGTCCTTCGGAGAGCACCAGGTCCTCACCGGGATCGATCTCTCGGTGCCCGCGGGGAGCACCTGTGTGATCCTGGGCGGTAGCGGCTCGGGCAAGACGGTGTTGATGAAGCACATGATCGGCCTGCTCAAGCCGGACAGCGGGAAGGTGGTCGTCGACGGGGAGGACGTCGTCCCCATGGACGTACACGAGCTGGAGCGCGTGCGACACAAGTTCGGGATGGTGTTCCAGGCCGCGGCCCTCTTCGACTCGATGAACGTCTACGAGAACGTGGCCTTCCCCCTGCGCGAGCACCGCCAGCTCCCCGAGGAGCGGATCCGCGAGCTGGTGCGGCAGAAGCTGGACTTGATGGGCCTGCCCCGGACGGTGGAGCAGAAGTTCCCGGCGGACCTGTCCGGCGGCATGCGCAAGCGCGTGGGCCTGGCGCGGGCGATCGTGATGGATCCGAAGATCGTCCTCTACGACGAGCCCACCACCGGATTGGATCCGATCACCACCGACTATGTGGACGAGATGATCCTCGCGGCCAAGCGGGAGCTGGGGGTCACCAGCGTGGTCATCAGCCATGACATCGCCTCGGCCTTCAACGTGGCGGATCAGATCGCCTTCCTCCACAAGGGGGTGATCGTGGAGCATGGTCCCCCAGAGCAGCTCCGGGCCTCGCGGCACCCGCATGTGAAGGTGTTCCTGCAGACCTGGTTCGGAAAGAATTGACGGAGTCCACCTGGTGAAGAAGCTCGTCACACCCTTCCGTGTCGGTCTGCTGGTGCTCGTGGCCGGGGCATTCCTGTTCGGCTTCATCCTCTTCACCCGCAAGGGCGGGCTGAGCGAGGACGAGGCCATCCAGGTGTACGCCTACTTCCGCGATGCCTCCGGCCTGGGCAGCAAGAGCCGGGTGCAGATCGCCGGCATCGCCGTGGGCGAGGTGAGTGGGATCCAGCTCGAGGGTACCCGCGCCCGGGTGTCCCTGCTCATTCGTCGCGACGTGGATCTGCGCGAGGACGCCGTGCTCATCAAGCGCTCGGAGTCCCTGCTGGGGGACTACCTGTTGGATCTCAACCCGGGCACCGATCAGGCCCAGGTCATGGCCGACGGAGGGGAGATCCGCCGGGTGGTGGACTCCCAGGGGATGGAGGCCGTCTTCGAGTCACTCAACAAGATCACCGGCGACATCCAGCAGGTGACGGCCGCGCTGCGCGAGGTGCTGGGTGGGGACAAGGGGGCCGGCTCCCTGGAGCGGATCGTCGACAACCTCGTGCGGCTGAGCGACTCCGTGGATCAGACGGTGCGCTCGAGCGCCGAGCAGCTCGACGCCATCCTCCGCAACTTCGAGGGGGTAAGCGCGGACGTGCGCGGCATCACCCGCGAGAACGAGGAGAGCGTCCGGAAGATCGTCACCAACATCGAGGCGATCACCCAGGACACCCGCAACGTGCTGGCCACGGTGGAGAAGATCGTCGGCAGCGACGGGGAGGGGGATCTGAAGGAGAGCGTGGCCAGCATCAAGCAGACGATGAACCGGTTGGATCAGACGCTGGCCAACGTGGAGGAGGTCACCCGGAAGGTGCGCGACGGCGAGGGCGCCGTGGGCGCGCTGATGTCGGACAAGCGCCTGGGCCAGAAGCTGGCCGAGTCCGTGGAGGATCTGAGCGAGCTCTCCTCTCGCATCACCGGCATGCAGGCGGAGGTGGGTCTGCAAGCCACCTACCTGCTGGAGCAGGGCGCCTCGAAGAACAGCCTGCAGCTTCGGCTCATCCCCAAGCCGGACAAGTACTACCTGCTGGAGATCGTGGATGATCCGCGCGGCGCCACGGAGACGCAGGTCGTCCAGAGCAACCCGCCGGCCTCGGGCGAGCCGGTGATCCAGAAGCAGAAGATCACCCGCGAGGCCTTCAAGATCAGCGCGCAGTTCGCCAAGCGCTACTACTTCACCACGCTGCGCTTCGGGCTGATCGAGTCCACCGGAGGCGTGGGAGCGGACTTCCACTTCTTCGACGATCACCTGCGGCTGCAACTCGACGCCTTCAACTTCTCGGTGGAGGAGCTGACCTACCCGCGCATCCGCGCCTCGCTGAGGGCCCAGGCCTTCGACCGGCTCTTCGTCACCGTGGGCGTGGACGACATCCTCAACGGACGGCAGCGCGACACCGTCACCCGGCGCCTGCTCGCCGGCCGGGACTTCTTCTTCGGAGGGGGCATCTACTTCACGGATGATGACCTGAAGGCCGTCCTCCCGGTCCTGCCGACGCCCTGAGGCTTGACCTGACCTGCCTGAAAGTCGTACCTCCCCCCGGCACGGGAGATCCGCTGGGAGCCCGTGCCTGTTAGGATCACGGCCTCTCTCCCTGGATTGCCCATGTCGCTTCTCGTCGTCGGCTCGGTCGCGCTGGACTCGGTGGAAACCCCCTTTGGTATCAAGGAGGACGTCCTCGGAGGTTCCGCCACCTATTTCTCCACCTCCGCCTCCTTCTTCTCCCCGGTGAACGTGGTGGCAGTGGTGGGCGAGGACTTCCCCGAGCCTCACCTCCAGTTCCTGCGTGAGCGTGGCGTGAACCTCGACGGCCTCACCCGGGAGCCCGGCCGCACCTTCCGCTGGAAGGGCCGCTACGGCTGGCAGCTCAACGAGGCCGAGACGCTCGACACCCAGCTCAACGTCTTCCAGTCCTTCACTCCCAGGCTGCCAGACTCCTACCGCGACTCCCGCTACGTCTTCCTCGGCAACATCCACCCCGAGCTCCAGTCCCAGGTCCTGGATCAGGTGAAGGGCCCCCGCCTGGTGGCCGCCGACACCATGAACTTCTGGATCACCGGCAGCCGGCCGGCGCTCCTCAAGACGCTCGAGCGGGTGGATCTGCTCTTCATCAATGACTCCGAGGCCCGCCAGCTCTCCGGCGAGCACAACATCGTCCTCGCCGCCCGCAACATCCTCGCGATGGGCCCCAAGCGCGTCGTGATCAAGCGCGGCGAGTACGGCGCGCTCCTCTTCGAGCACGATCACGTCTTCGCCTGCCCGGCCCTCCCCCTGGCCGAGGTGTTCGATCCCACCGGCGCCGGGGACACCTTCGCCGGCGGCTTCATGGGCACCCTCGCCACCAGCGAGGAGCTCAGCCCCGCCATCCTGCGCCGCGCCATGGTGATGGGCAGCGTCATGGCCTCCTTCGCCGTGGAGAAGTTCAGCCTGGAGCGTCTCCGGGAGATCGACCGCGGCCTCATCCGCGCTCGCTTCTCGGACTTCAAGAAGCTCACGCATTTCGAGGATCTGGGGCCGCTGGAGGACTAGCAAGGTGCCCTGGCTTGACGAGCAGGGTGTGACTTTCTAGTCTGGCGGTACTCGAATGGAAACGCAGGATCGTCGAAAGAATGAGCGGAGCCTCTCGCGGCTGAGGTGCTGGTGCGAGGGGGGGAACATCACCCTCTACAGCCGGATCGGCAATCTGAGCGAGGGGGGGATGTTCCTGCGGACGAGCACGCCGATGGCGAAGGGGGAGAGGACGGTGCTGCGGCTGCGCTGCCCGGACGAGCAGGAGGTGCGTACCGAGGCGGTGGTGGTGTGGATGAGGGAGAGGACGGAGGCGGAGAAGCCCGCGGGCATGGGTTTGAGGTTCGAGGGGTTGGATTCTGGCGCGCTGGAGGTTCTGCGGCGCATCATCTCCAGAGAGCAGATGCCGTTCGCGCTCGGTGTGTGAGGCGGACGGTCCTAGGGGAGCTCCCATGCGCATCGCGGTCATCTCCGACATTCACTCCAACATCGAGGCGCTGACGGAGGTACTCCGGGTCATCGAGGAGCAGAAGGTGGACCGGATCGTCTCGCTGGGGGATGTCGTGGGGTATGGCGCCTCGCCCAACCCGTGCTGCGAGCTGGTGCGCTCGGTGACGGAGGTGACGCTGCTGGGCAACCACGACGCGGCGGTGGCCGGGCGGATGGACTACTCGTACTACTACGACGCCGCCCGCCACGCGCTGGACTGGTCCTCCCGCGTCCTCTCCGAGGAGAACATGGAGTGGCTGCGGAGCCTGCCGTACACCTACCGGATCGGCGAGGTGGGCTTCTGCCACGGCTCGCCGGTGGAGCCCAAGGCGTACGAGTACATCTTCGCGCTGGAGCAGGCGCGCGATCTGACGCCGTACGTGGAGCACCTGCCGGAGGTGACGTTCATCGGGCACAGCCACCTGTGCAAGGCGTTCGCCATCGGCAGCGGCGAGGTGCATGACGTGGTGGCCCAGAAGTTCGGCATCCGCCGGGGCTACAAGTACATCATCTCGGTGGGCAGCGTGGGGCAGCCGCGGGACTACGACAACCGCTCCTGCTTCGTCATCTGCGACACGGGAGCGCGCACGGTGGAGTACATCCGGGTGGAGTACGACATCGCGACGTCGGCGCAGAAGATCTTCGATGCCTCGCTGGCGCTGAACTTCGGCAAGCGGCTGTTCCTGGGAGTCTGAGGCCCGAGCGGGCGGGCGGAGCCGAAAAAGGACGCGGAGCCGGCGAGGAAATGGCGTAGAAACGGCCTCGTGCGGACTCATCGCTTCCATTCCCCGAGGATCGTCACCAGTCTGCTGACGGCGCTGCTGCTGTCGGGGCCGGTGGCCTGCAGCAAGCCCCAGCCGTCGGAGGATTACTTCCAGGCGCACACCCGCTTCAGCAAGCTGTACGCAGAGCAGGGGGACGAGGCCTTCGCCGATCCCGCCATGGACGAGGTGGAGGCCATGCTGGCGCGAGTGCCTGCCGACAGCCTGGACGCGAAGGCGGCCCAGGAGCTGCGCCAGCGGATCCAATCCGGCCGTACCCAGTTCCAATCCCAGGAGAAGGCGCGACAGGAGGCCATCGCCCAGGCGCGTACGCCCACCTCCATGCCCGGTGGTTTCGCTTCCGAGGGTTCGGCCTCCAGGTCCGCCGCGCCCCCTCCGCCCGTGGAGGAGACGTCCGATGCGGGCACCGGGTCTTCGGGGCCGGCTGTCGGTACCTCGGCCTCGGAGCTGGCGAGCGGCTTCTCCGGCTGCTTCCAGAAGGGGGAGCAGGTGGAGGTGCGCAACCGCGGCGTCCGGGATCGCTGGGAATTGGCGGACCGCGCGACTTGTCGGCAGCAGTATGCCGCGCTCGCGGACCAGGTGCTCCTCATCGAGGAGGGCAAGGTGCTCGCCCTGGTTCCGAAGAGTTCGCTGCAATCCATTCCCGAGGACGGCGGCAGCAAGTAGAAGGCCTGTCCGTCCCTCCCCAGCCCTCGAGCTTCGGGTGCCATGAACGAACAGACCTTCATGAAGTTGATGCAGCTCCTGCCCAAGTCCGCCCTGTCCTCGGCGGTGGGGGTGGCCACCCGGCTGCCCGCGCCGGCGCCGTTGCACCGGGCCGCCATCCGCGCCTTCGCCCGGGCCTACAAGGTGGACGTGGAGGAGGCGGAGCACGGGCTCGAGCACTACCCGACCTTCGCGGAGTTCTTCACCCGCGGGCTGAAGGAGGGGATGCGCCCGATCGATCCAGGAGAGCGGGTGGTGGTGTCGCCGGTGGATGGCGCGGTGTCCCAGGTGGGCTACTGCGAGCACGGGCGCATGCTGCAGGCCAAGGGCATCCACTACACGGTGGAGGAGTTGCTCGGGGACGCCGAGGCGGCCAGGCCCTTCCACGGCGGCGCCTGGACGACGATCTACCTCTCGCCGCGTGACTACCACCGGATCCACGCGCCGCTGGCGGGGCGGATCACGGGCTACTCGTACATCCCCGGGGAGTTCTGGCCGGTGAACGTGGCCTCGGTGAAGTACAAGGAGGCCCTCTTCTGCGTCAACGAGCGGCTCGTCACCTACCTGGACACGGTGGCCGGCCGTTGCGCGGTGGTGAAGGTGGGCGCCACCTGCGTGTCGCGGATCAAGGCCGCGTACGACGAGATTACGACCCACACCGGACAGCCGGGCAAGGTCCACCGTTACGAGAGCCCCTTCGAGGTGGCCAAGGGCGGCGAGCTGGGGCGCTTCGAGATGGGCTCCACCGTCATCCTGCTCTTCGAGCCCCAGCGGGTGAAGTGGGACGAGAGCCTCCAGCCGGAGGCGGTGGTGCGCATGGGCCGGCGGATTGGAGAGATTCCGTGAGTCAGAAGATCAGCGGCGTGAAGGGGATGAACGACATCCTCCCGGGCGAGGTGGAGATCTGGCAGTTCGTCGAGCGGACGGCTCGCGAGCTCTTCGCGCGCTTCGGCTACGGCGAGGTGCGCACGCCGATGGTGGAGGACACGGCGCTCTTCGTGCGCAGCGTGGGCGAGGAGACGGACATCGTCGGCAAGGAGATGTACACCTTCGAGGACAAGGGAGGGCGGAGCCTGTCCCTGCGTCCCGAGGGGACCGCGCCGGCGGCGCGCGCGTACATCGAGCACTCGGTGGTGAACCAGGAGCCGCTGACGCGCTGGTACTACCTGGGGCCGATGTTCCGCTACGAGCGGATGAAGACGGGCCGCTACCGGCAGTTCCACCAGATCGGCGCCGAGGCGTACGGTTCGCGCGAGCCGGCGCAGGACGTGGAGCTGATGGACATGGTGGTGCAGCTCCTGCAGAAGCTGGGGCTGACCGAGGTGTCGTTGAACATCAACTCGCTGGGGGACGAGGCCTGCCGGCCGACCTACCAGGCGAAGTTGGTGGAGCACCTGCGTGGCCACGCGGGCGAGCTGTGCGGGGACTGCCAGCGGCGCCTGGAGAGCAACCCTCTGCGGGTGTTGGACTGCAAGGTGGAGCGCTGCCAGCAGATCGCGCAGGCCGCGCCCAGCATCCTGGAGTCGCTGTGCGAGCCGTGCCGTGCGCACTTCGACGAGGTGCAGCGGAAGCTGACGGCGCTGGACATCCGCTTCCAGGTGAACCCGCGCATCATGCGGGGCCTGGACTACTACACGCGCACGGCGTTCGAGTTCATCGCCGCGCACCCGGCGCTGGGAACGGCGAGTACGGTGGGAGGCGGAGGCCGGTACGACAAGTTGGTGAAGGGCCTCGGAGGGCCGGACGTGCCCGCGGTGGGCTTCGGCCTGGGGTTGGACCGGCTGTGCCTGCTGCTGAAGGAGAGCGGCCAGAAGTTCGCCGCGCCGGTGGATCTCTTCGTGGCGGTGGCGGATGCGGGCTCCTCGGACGTGGCCTTCTCGCTGGTGAGCCGGTTGCGTCGCGAGGGCCTGGTGGTGGAGTTCGACACGCGCGGTGGGAGCCTCAAGAGCCAGATGAAGCGGGCGGACAAGACGGGAGCGCGCTTCGCCCTGGTGCTCGGTGAGGCCGAGCGGGAGAGCGGTCAGGCCCAGCTCAAGCCCATGGCCGGTGGAGAGCCCATCTCCGTGCGCCTGGACGAGGTGGCCCGGGTGGTGCGCGAGGCGCCGAGTCGGTAGTCGACGGGGAGGGTAGGGGACTTCCTTGGGCCGTGACTGTGTAGGTCCCCTCTCCCTCTGGGAGAGGGTGTCGGACTCCAACCTGCGTCAGCGACCGTGGCGTGACGCTGCGATTGCGTGGGTACGCTGGCTCCTGCCGGTGCCGCTGGTCCTTCTACCGGCGTGTGCCAACCCCATGCTGGGTCCGGGATGGGGCACCACAAGTCCTGGATGGGGACTTCATGGAGGTACC
>QKJM01000251.1 GCA_003249315.1 Archangium sp. | reverse complement strand
AGCTTCACCCCGAGCTTCTGTGCGATCGCGATCGCCCCTCCCTCGTGGTACGCGAGTGGCATGAAGGTGCGCTGGACGGTGAGGATGCCGCTCTGCGGTCCGGTTCGGGTCACCGAGGGCTCTCCATACTTCGTCAACACCCAGTAGAGCGTCTGCAGGGCCGTCAGGAAGTGCTGGGGGTCGCTTCCCGCATTCTGCCGCGCGGTCTGCCCGATGGGCGTCTCCATGTAGGCTTGCCCGTCCTTGATGCCAATCTGTCGAAGGGCCTCCTCGAAGCTCCCGTACTTGCCGCTCAGTCCGCGCGACGCCGTCGCGAGCATCCTCAGGAGGGCGCTGGTGGGGTAGTTGAAGAACTCCGCGAAGCTCTTCTCCCCGCTCTCCAACTGACAGCTCCGCACCAGTGCCTCGCTCTGCCCGAGCTCTCGCACCACCTTCAGCGTGGCCACGAACAGGAAGCCCCTCGTGGTGTGCTCCGGTGTTGCCAGACTCAGGCGTTGTTGCAGATCCCTCTCTGCATCCAGCGAGGCGCTGCTGCTCGCACTCGACTCATGACTCATGCTCGGATTCCAGCGGCTTTGACCTGGCCTCCTTTCGGGAGGAGGCACGATGTCGTCTCACGGGGTTGAAGCCACCTCGGCAACGGCCGGCGAGCCCAGGAGGATGCTCCGGCGCGGATGGGTCCGACTCGTCATGGGCTGTTACCTCGGAGTTGGGGGGCAAGCAGTATCTACCCCTACCGTCTGTCATCTCACAAGGAGGGAGCACGCCGTGGAGGACGCTGGAGATCCGGTTGTTCCAGGAAAGCACGGCGCCTCCTCACAGGAGGAGCTGTGAGGAGGCGCCGGGTACCGCGTTGTTCAGCCCGGGAAGACCGGGCCGGGGACTACCAGTTGCCGACGTACAGGCGGCCGAAGCCGCCCGAGCTCGTGCCCGAGGTGTTGTTCTTCACCGCGTTCATGGCCTGGGTGGCGGAAGCGGACGGGTTGTTCGCCCGGTACAGCGCGAGCGCGCCGGCCACGTGCGGCGAGGCCATGGAGGTGCCGCTCATGGTGGTGGTGCCGCCGCCGTTCTTGGTGGAGAGGATGCTCACGCCCGGCGCGGACAGGTCCACGATGCTGCCGTAGTTGCTCCACGACGGGTTGTTGTTGCTCGAGTCGTGCGCCGCCACGGTGAGTACGGAGGGCTCGCTGGCGGGCGACTTGGTCGACGCGTTCGCCCCGTCGTTGCCGGCGGCCACCGCCACCGCTACGCCCTTGGCGACCATGTTCGCCGCGGCGTCGTTCACGGCCTGGCTGAAGCCGCCGCCCAGCGACATGTTGGCCACCTTGTTCTGCGCCGAGTGGCTGGCCACGAAGTCCATGCCGGAGATGACGCCGGCGTTGGAGCCGGAGCCCGCGCAGCTCAGCACCTTCACGCCGTACAGCGCCACGCCGGGGGCCACGCCCACCACGTCGGCGGCGTCGTCCTTGGCTCCCACCGTGCCACCCACGTGGGTGCCGTGGCCGTGGCAGTCCTTGTTCGGGCCACCCGCGAAGTTCACGTGGCCAACCACGTTGAGGTCCGCGTGCCCGGTGTCCACGCCGGTGTCGATGATGAACACCGTCGGTCCGGAGACGGTGCCCGTGCCGTCACCCGCCTTCGTGGAGCTGATGGTCGCGCCGGAGTTCGCGATGCCCCACGGCGTGGTCTGGTTCAGCCGCACTACCTGATCCTGCTCGATGTAGGCGACGCTCGGATCCTTCCGCAGCATCTCCAGGCGGGCCTCCGGGATGTAGCCCGCGAAGCCCTTGATGGCGTGGTTGTAGGTGAAGCTGGGGGCCAGCCCGTGCGCCCGGGCGACCGCCGCCGGCTCCACCACGTCGTCCTTCAGCCGGACGATGTACATGCCCGGAATCCGGCCGTTCGCGTCGGCCGTCAGCGCCAGCAGGTCCGCGTCAACCTCCTGGAGCTGCTCCTCCATGTCCAGTTGGGCTCCGCCGCACGCGACGAGGTTCAGGGCAGCAAGGGTGACGACGAGCTTCTTCATGTGCAGGCCTCCAGGTGTTCCGACGTGAGACCCGCATACTGAGAAAAAGAGATATAAGCGTCAATATTGACTTTTTATAATAACGGCATAACACGGTAAAACAGGTAGGGTCGGGATATCCGCCCCTACCTGGGAGGCTTCCTGCCCGTTACTGCTGCACCTGGACGACGCCGCAGGCGATCCGTCCGCCGGCGTTGCCGGAGGGCGCCGAGTGGTAGTCATCGGAGCCGGCGTGGATGATGACGGCGGAGCCATCCTGGTCGGCCATGCTCATCACGGAGAGGTTCTCGGCGAAGAAGTCGATCTTCGCCGTGCCATCGGCAGCGGCGTGGAGGTTGGGGAGATCGCCGGCGTGGAGGCCCATGGGGGAGAGGAAGCCGTGCTGGAGCTTCATGGGGTTGAAGTGGCCGCCGGCGGACTTGAAGGGGGCCTCGCACTTGCCGGTCTCGTGGACATGGATGGCGTGCTCGCCGGGGGGGAGGTGGGTGAAGGCGCCCTGCACGAGCACGCCGTGCGAGCTCTGGGCGAAGGTCACCGTACCGATCGTCTGGCCCGTCGCGTCCTTCACCTCGGCGCGGGCCGTGGGGCCGGTGGGGTGCTCCGCGGCCTGATCGGTGCTGGGCTGGGGCTGCTCCTTCTTCGTCTCGGGAGCGGGCTGGGTGCCCTGGGCGAAGGCGGAACAGGCCAGGCTGCACGCGGCGGCGGTGATCAACAGCGCATGGGTCTTCATCGCGAAGTTCTCCTTGCTTCGTGTCTGGCGGGCACTCTTCGGAGAGAGTGGCCCGAGGGTGAAGGTGGACACTAACGCGCCGCGCACGTACCTCAAGGTTGGAGGGCCGAGAGGGGGACGGGCACCACGCGCGAGGCGCCATGGACGGGGGCCCACACCTCCTGCACCTCGGGGCCGTTGAGGAAGCGGACGAGTGCCCGGAAGGCTGCGAGCGGGCCACCGAGCTGCTCGGCCCAGGCGAGCCCGCGCGGGGAGAGATTGGGGACGAGCGGACCGAGCGCCTGCTCGGAGCTGGCGCGGCGGGTGATGTCGAGCCCCTCGTCGCGCACGCGCTGGGGGACGAGGAGGGGCGCGAAGCGGGCGTGCCGATGATCATGCACGCAGCCCTCCTCCTCGAGGAGCGCGGCGGAGAGGGGTAGTTCGCGCACGTTGAAGAGGAGCTTCACCGCGCCGCGGTGTGGATCATACGGGCCGCGGAGGCGGTGATCGCCTCGGGGGATGAGGCGTCGATCGAGGTAGCAGAAGGCACGGGCCTCGGGAGGGAGGGTGCCGCGGTGGCGTGCTCCGGCGTAGCGGAAGAAGGGGCGGACGCATGCCGGATTCGCCGCGAAGGGGGGGCCCTGCTTGAGGGCGTGCAGCTTGGGCAGCAGCGAAGCGGGGATGAGGTGGGCGTGCGCGAAGTCCTCGAGCGCGTCCAGGGGCGTGCGCGCGAAGTCCTCGATACGCGCGAGCAGGCGCCGCGGATCCTCGTCCACGAGGAGCTCATCGAAGCGCGTCTTCACACCGGGGAAGCTCACGGGGACGAGGGAGGAGAGGAGCTCGCCCTGGGAGCGCCAGAGGGAGTCGAGGGCAGCGGCCTCGGGAGGGATGGGGACGAGTCGCCACTCGGGGCCCTCGGGAGAAAAGGAAACGCCCGCCAACTTCCCCTCTCCCTCTGGGAGAGGGACGGGGTGAGGGTGCCGGAAGAAAACGGGTTGCCCCCGTGCCGTGGAAAGCGAGCTCCACACGGTGATGCAGGTATGAACCTGAGTTCCCGCGAAGGCCCCTGGGCCGAGGTCCACCACCTCTCGAAGGGAGAGCGAGCGGAGCAGCGAGGCGCGAAGGGGAGCGTAGAGGAAGGCGTGGAGGAGGCTGGAGGGGGTGATGAAGGCGAGCACGCCGGGGCGGGAGGAGAGCCGGTGGGAGGCGAGCAGGAGGAAGAAGGCGAAGTCGTCGCGGAGGCTGGTGCCGGGGGGAAGCTCGAGCGGGAGCAGGGAGCGGAGGCGTGCGTAGGCGGCGCGGTCCTTGAGGAGCGCGGAGGTGCCGTTATAGGGGGGATTGCCGATCCACAGCTCGAGGTGCTCCGGGGGAATGCGTGCGAGCAGGGGCTCGAGGCCGCCGCGCAGGGCATCACCGACGCGCACGTCCGCGTGAGGGAGGCGGGCCTGGCAGGCGCGGGCCACCTCGGGGGAGAGCTCCAGTCCGGTGAGGCGGGCGTGGGGGAGGGCGCGGGAGGCGGCGGCGAGGAAGGCTCCGGCGCCGCAGGCGGGATCCACCACGGTGAGTGGCCCGTCGCCGAGGTGGGCGAGGGCGAGCGAGAGGGTGCGCTCCACGAGCGGCGCGGGCGTGTAGAAGGCGCCGAGGGCGCGCCGGTCTAGACCGGGGAATTGATGGACGAGCGCCTCCTCGTCGAGTGCGGGAGGCGAGCTGGGGGCATGCGGCATCCGCGGGCATTCTACCCTGGACGGCTTCACTTCCAGTGCCGGCTCTTGGCAACATGGCCGGCCTCGACAGGAGGAGAAGGCACATGGAAGGTGTGCAGCGGCTGGTCGCGCGGAAGGTGGAGAAGTTACTGGAGGCGCTGGGGACGCAGGTTGCCCGCGGGCGTTTGGGCGAGGAGGTTCCTCCCATTCCCCTCACGCTGCACCTGATTCACGGGCACCAGTTGACGGGGGTGCTGGTGGACTACGTTCCGCGCGAGGGGGTGCTGCTGGCGACGACGAAAGAGGGGTTGCTCTCGCGCACCGAGTCGGTGTCGTACGTGGACCTCGCGTCGGTGGTGGCGGTGACGCTGAGCGCTCCGGCCCGGCTCGCGCAGCTCCCGTTGCTGATGCGCCCCGCGCTCGGACGGGAGGATCTGCTGCGGCACGGGGAGCGGCTGGCGAAGGCCCTCACCGAGCAGTTCTGGCCTGGCGAGGAGCAGCTCGGTGGCCAGATTCTCCGCTACGAGGTGGAGTGGAAGGGGCTGGACGACGAGTCCGGGCGACGTGCGCTGGAGGAGGCGATGAACGCGGTGACGCGGGCGCTGCGCCTCATGGGCGAGGAGCGCAACGGTCGCGACAACCTGCGCCGCATCGGGCGGATCCAATTCACCTGGGGCAAGCAGATGGGGCTCACCCTGCAGGGAGAGGCGGGCCGGATGACGGTGGATCCGACCGCGCCGACTCCTCAGGTGCAGGCGCTGCGCAAGGCGCTGGCCATGGGCCGCTGAGCCCTCGGCGGGCTCAGGGGCTGGTGGTGGTGGCCTGGGCGGCCTGCTCCTCGTCTCCGGGATGGGCGGCGGGCTTCTCGGGAAGGGGCTTGGAGCCGGCGACCACCTGCTGCTCGAGGATGCGCGTCCACAGAGAGGCCTCGCTGCCGATCAGCGCGTTCTCCGCCAGCTTCAGCTTCCGCTCGGCCTGGGCGCGGCGGTAGAGGCGCTCGGGGATGGACGGCTGCTTGGGATCCGAGTCGCTCACCGTCACCTGCTCCTGGACGGTGATGGTGTTGGACTCGAAGGTGAGGGTGGACGTCAGCTCGAACTTGCGGTGCAGGCCGTTGGGCAGCTCGAACACCTGCACGCGGCTGAGCGGGAACCATGCGGAGCCCAGGCAGGCCCGCTCCTCGTTGGACACCGTCTCGAAGAAGAAGCGCCCGCGCCGCAGGGGCAGGACGCGCGCGGAGCGGCGGCACACCTGAGGTTCCTCATCGGTACAGGCGTCTCCCTCGGCCACCAGCACGTCCGTGTCGCCCACGTGCTCCAGCCGCAGCCGCGTGTTCTGCGTCATGGCCCGCAGCGAGCCGAGCGCCTGGACGGAGAAGCCATTCGCCGTCGTCTCCACCATGGCCACCGGCCCCAGGCCCTCGCCGTTGCTGTAGCGCCGGGTGATGACCCACACCAGGCGCTGGTTGGCCTGGAGCGTCTCCAGCACCAGATCCTCCTCGCTCAGCCGCTCCTTGGGAGGCAACGGCGTGGGCTGGGGGCCCGGCTCCCGGCACTCGTCCACCGCGGGCTCCTGCCACGCGACGGGGGCGCCCGAGCAGTCCACGGGTGGTCGGGGCACCGCGCCCCGCTCCACGTCGAAGCCGTGCAGCAGCAGGGTGAACCATGTGTCCGGGGTGGGGAACGAGCGCTCGTTGTCGGAGAGCTCGGTGTCACACAGCCGGGCCACCGCGGAAGCAGGAGTGGTGGCGCAGCCCGCAAGCGCGAACAGGGCCAGGGCTGTCGTCAGGTACGTTCGTCTCATCGTCTACGCCTCATCGAACCGGATGTCCCAGCCACCCTCCTCCGCGAGGGCGATGTGTACGTGGCCGGGGAGCGTGCCGCCGGCCATCCGCTGCAGCAACTCGCGGGAGAGGGCCGGCATGAGCGAGCCCTGGAGGATGTGCTCCACGTTGCGCGCGCCCGTCTCGGCCTCGGTACACCGGAGCGCCAGCGCGTCGAGCAGCTCGGGGGCGAGCGTCGTCTCCACCCCATGGGTGGCGCGCAGGCGGCCCGTCAGCTTCTCCAGCTTCATCGCGACGATCTGCCGCATCACCTCGGGGCCCACAGGCGCGTAGGGGACGATGGTCATGCGCGCCAGGAGCGCCGGCTTGAAGTGCCGGCTGAGGGTGGGGCGCACTGCGGCGACCAGCTCCTCGGCCGAGGGCGTCGCGCCTCCCTCATGCGCCCTCATGATGATGTCCGAGCCCAGGTTGCTGGTGAGGATGATGACGGTGTTGCGGAAGTCCACCGCGCGGCCCTCGCCATCGGTGAGCATGCCCTTGTCGAACACCTGGTAGAAGAGGTTCATCACCTCCAGGTCGGCCTTCTCGCACTCGTCCAGCAGCACCACCGAGTAGGGCCGCTGTCGCACCGCCTCCGTGAGGAGGCCGCCCTCGCCATAGCCCACGTAGCCGGGCGGCGAGCCGATGAGGCGCGAGACGGTGTGCTTCTCCTGGAACTCGCTCATGTTGAGCGTGGTCATGAAGCGCTCGCCTCCGTAGAGGCTGTCGGCCAGCGCCAGCGCCGTCTCCGTCTTGCCCACGCCGCTGGGGCCCACGAAGAGCAGCACGCCGATGGGCGTGTCCGGGTTGCGGATGCCCGCCTGGGAGATGCGGATGAGCTCCGCCACCTTCATCAGCGCCGGATCCTGTCCGCGCACGCGCTCGGTCAGCTTCGTCTCCAGCTTCAGCACCGCGTCCAGGGTGTCGCTGCGCATCTTCCCCACGGGGATGCCCGTCCAGCTCGCCACCACTCGCGACACGATGTCCGCGTCCACCTCCGCGTGTACCAGCGGCTCCTCGCCGCGCGCCCGGGCCAGCTTCTCCGAGGCCTCCTCCACCGCCGCCTTCAGCGCCTCCGGCTCCTCTCCCTCCGGTGGCGCATGCAGTGCCTTGCGGGCCTCCATCAACGCTTCCACCGCCGCCCGCTCCGTCTCCCACCGCCCCTGAAGCGAGGCGAGCTGATCCCTCGTGGCGGCCAGCCGCTCCTCCAGCTCCTTCACCGCCTCCGCGTCTCCCGGGTGCCCGTCGGCGATATCCCTCTGACGCGCGTCGCGCTCGCGCTCCAGGGCGGAGATCTGCTGCTCCAGCGCTACCAGCTCGTCGGGCCGGGTGGACAGCTCGATCTTCACGCGCGCGGCGGCCGTGTCCAGCAGGTCCACCGCCTTGTCCGGGAGTTGGCGGCCGGAGATGTATCGACTGGAGAGCCGCACGGCGGCGGAGACGGCCTCGTCACGGATGGTGACGCCGTGCGCCGCCTCGTAGGTGGGGCGCAGGCCGCGCAGCATCAGCTCCGCCTCCTCGACGCTCGGCTCGTCCACCTTCACTGGCTGGAAGCGCCGCTCGAGGGCCGCGTCCTTCTCGAAGTACTTCTTGTACTCGCTCCAGGTGGTGGCGGCGAGGGTACGCAGCTCTCCGCGCGCCAGCGCCGGCTTGAGCAGGTTGGCCCCATCGCTGCCTCCCGCCGCCGCACCGGAGCCGATGAGCGTGTGCGCCTCGTCGATGAAGAGGATGATGGGCGTGGGCGAGGCCTTCACCTCGGAGATGACGGACTTGAGGCGGTTCTCGAACTCGCCGCGCACGCCCGCGCCCGCCTGCAACAGGCCCAGGTCCAACCCCAGCAGCTCCACGTTCTTCAGCGCGTCGGGCACCTCGCCCCTGACGATCGCCCAGGCCAGCCCCTCCACCAGCGCCGTCTTCCCCACTCCCGGTTCTCCCACCAGGATGGGGTTGTTCTTCCGGCGCCGCGAGAGGATGTCCACCATCTGCCGGATTTCCCGGTGCCGGCCGAAGATGGGATCGATCTTCCCCTCGCGCACCCGGCCAGTGAAGGAGGTGGCGAAGCGGCGCAGCGCCTCTCCGCCGACTCCTCCCGCGGGTGCGCTCGCCGAGGCCGCTCCCGGCGCGGCGGCCTCCGGGGCCACCTCCATCGTCTCCGCTCCGGGCTGCAGCACGCCTTCCAGCGCGCTCATCAGCTCGTCGCGCGATATCCCTTCCAGCTCCGGGAAGAGCTCAGCGGTGTAGCGGCTGCGCCGGGACACGAACTGGGCGAAGAGCACCCCGGAGCGCAGGCGCGTCGCGCCCTGCTCCACCGAGGCCACCAGCCAGGCGTCCTCGAACCACTGGAAGAGGGATTCGGAGAAGACGGGCCGGCCGGCGTGGCCGGTGCGCACGCCCTGCAGCGCTCGCTCCACGCTGGCGGCCAGCCGCTGCCGGTCTACCTGGAAGTGCTGCAGCAACCGCGCTGTGTCCGAGTCCTCCGACTCGAGCATCTGCGCCAGCATGTGCTCCACCACGATTTCATAGTAGCGCCCGCTGCTGGCGCGCGCGACGGCACCCTCCAGCATCCGGGTGGCAGTGGGCGTGAGACGGCGGACGAGGGCCTTCGGTTCGACTCGGATGGCGGCACC
>QKJM01000915.1 GCA_003249315.1 Archangium sp. | reverse complement strand
GACTCGGAGGTGAAGCACGCCGCCCGGCTGCTTCGCTTCGTCCGCGGCATCCCCGAGTAGCTACTTGCAGGCGCTCCTCACCGCGTCCATCCGCTCGGGGAAGCGCCTCTCCAACTCCATCCGCGTCACCCGCCAGTCCTCCGTCTTCCCCGCCCGCCGTTGCAGCGCGCATAGCGCCGCCAGTGGCTTCATGTCCGACATGTCCAGCCGGTCCGCCTCTCGCAACGCTTCGGCCGCCCCCTCCATGTCTCCCTCCCCGAACGACGCCATCCCCAACTCGTAGTACCCCTCCACCAGCTTCGGCTCCTCCTCTACCGCCTTCGCGAACAGCTTCCGCGCTTCCCCCAGTCGCCCTTGCCGCACGCGCACCCGCCCCAGCTCCATCAGCGTTCGTGCCTTCCCCAGCCTCGGTGCCAGGTCTTCCAGCTCCTCCACCGCCTCCTCTCCCCGGCCTACCTCGCTCAGCAGCCTGGCGTACCTGACTCCCACCGCCAGCGCCCCGGGCGCCTTTCCGTACGCCCGCTCCACCGCTTCGAGTGCCCCCGCCTTGTTCCCCTCTCCCTCCAGGAAGTCCGCCGTCAGCAGGTCCGCTCTCGGATCCTCCGGCGCCAGCTCCTCCGCGCGGGCGAGGGCCTCCTCCTCACAACGGCTCATCCTCTCCCCATGGCAGATTCGTGCCAGCAGGAGCTGCGTCTCCAGCTCCCCCGGCCCCCTCCGCTCCGCCTCCTTCGCTAGCTCATGCGCCTCCAGCGGCACTCCTTCCCGTAGCAGCTCCGCCGCCTCGCGCAGCTCCCTCGCCGTCGCCTTCGGGTTGTCCTTCAGCGGCCGCAGCAGCTCCACCCGCTTCACCGGATCCGGCGTCGCTCGAGCGATCGCCAACTCCTGCTCCGGCATGTTCCTCGGCAGCGCCAGCGGAATGAGGTGCAGCACCAACGCCCCCAGACAGACCCACACCGCGTTGCGCATGCTCCGATCCATCCTTCGGTGATGGACTTCCACCTCGGGTCTCGGGGTCTCTTCTGCGCGACGGGTGTTCTGCACGACTCCTCGACTCTAGGGACTTCCCGCTCTCACCGCACGGCTCGTCGTCCGCTCCCCTCAAGGTTCTGCTCGCCACCGTGCGTCCTGGGCAGACAGCCGGTCGCACTGCTTCGCCCGGTGTCATCCACCCGTCAGACAGCCCTCAGCCGTGGTCGCAGCGTCGGGGGCAGCTCCAGCCCACAACTCCAGCACAGCTCGAAGTTGCCCGGGTTCTCCTCCCGGCATCGCGGGCACTCCACCGTTCGTGCCGCTGCTTCCCGGTTCTCCTCCAACTCCGCCAGCAACTCCCTCGCCCTCTCGACCTCCTCGGACGGGAGCCACACCTCCACCCAGGTCTCCGTGCTCGGTATCTCCCCCGCCAGAGGCGACAGAGATTCGCCACGCACCTCCACCGACAGCCCCGAGCCCTCCATGAGACCCGCCAGCAGCCGCGCTTCACCCACCGTCCGGTGTACCGAGAACCGCACGCGCTTCATTGTTCTCTTCTCTACGCTTACCTCCTCCACCCCGCAACCACACCCGCTCCCTTACCCCTCCTCCAGGCTCTCCTCCGCTCCTCTGTCGGTGTTCCCCTGGGAATGCGTTCGGGGATGGGGCTAGACTCCCGGGCCGGGAGGCCAATGTTCGGCATCGAACCCGACAGCGATACCGACCCGTATCGAACACCTCCGGGGATCCGCCACGGACTGGCCCTGCTCGCCACCGCTGTGGCTTTCGGCCTGCAGTGGCTGCTGTGGCGATGGATGGCTCCCTCGCCGTACTTCCTCTTCCTCGCCGCCGTCATCCTCGCCGCCAGCAAGGGCGGCGCCGGTCCCGGTGCGCTCGCCACCGCCGTCTCTGCTGTACTCACTCAGCTCTTCTTTCTCGAGCCCTCCCACGCCCTCGGCTCCTTCGCCCACCGGACTCTCACCAGCATCCTCTTCGTGGGCGTGGCCGCCCTGATGACCTGGGTGTGCGCTCGCGTTCGCTCAACCCTTCATGAGGTGCAGGTGGCCCGCGCCTCCGCACAGGCCAACGGCCACGTACTCGCCATCACCTTGCGCAGCATCGGCGATGCGGTGCTCACCACCGACTCGGATGGGCTCGTCCGCTTCTCGAACCCCGTCGCCTCCTACTACACCGGCTGGCGCGAGTCCGAGGCCCTCGGCCAGCCCCTCGCCAGGGTGCTTCGCCTCGTGGACCTCACCACCCGTCAGCCCCTCCCCTGTCAGCTCCGCGATGCCGATTCGGAGCGGCCCGTCCAGCTCGGTCGCCAGTCCCTCCTGATGAGCAAGACCGGGGGCGAGCTCCCCATCGAGCACACCGCCGCCCCCATTACCGATGCCGCGGGCCGCCGACTCGGCACCATCATCGTCTTCCGCGACATCTCCGCTCGCTACCGGGAGGACCGCGAGCGCGAGCAGCTCCTCGCCCGCGAGCTGGAGGCCCACCAGGAGGCCGACTCCCAGCGCCAGCGGCTCGAGACGCTCTTCATGCAGGCCCCCGTGGCCATCTGCCTCACCCGCGGTCCCGGCCACGTCGTCGAGCTGGTCAATCCCCTGGGACAGACGCTCGGCGGAGAGCGGATCGTCGTGGGCAAGGGCGTGCGCGAGGCCGTTCCCGACCTGGACCCCACCGTCCTGCAACTGCTCGACGAGGTCTACAACAAGGGCACTCCCTTCGTGGGCCACGAGGTGCCCATCCGCGCCGACTACACCGGCACCGACCATCCCGAGGTGAAGTACTTCGATCTCACCTGGCAGCCGTGGCGCGGCGCCGATGGCCTCATCCAGGGCACCATGGGCCTGTGTGCCGAGGTCACCGAGCAGGTGCTCGCTCGCCGCGAGGTCGAGGCGCTCGCCTCGGACCTGCAGCACGCCTTGCAGATCCGCGATGACTTCCTCTCCGTGGCTTCCCACGAGCTGAAGACGCCCCTCACCTCGCTCCAGCTCCAGCTCCAGCTCCTGTGGCGCTCGCTGCCCCAGACGGACGCCCAGGGCAACCCCCACCCCGCCCGCCTGCGCATCGAATCCACCCGCCGCCCCGCCGAGCGTCTCCACCAGCTCGTCAACACCCTGCTGGACGTGTCCCGCATCCGAGCTGGACGGCTCGCCCTGGAGCGGGAGACGGTGGACTTCGCCTCCCTCCTCAAGGACGTCGTCACCCGCAACGAGGCCGATGCCGCCGGCGCCGGCTGCCGGCTCATCCTCAAGGCCGATGCCCCCGTCGTGGGCCGGTGGGATCGGCTCCGGCTCGAACAGGTCGTCACCAACCTGCTCTCCAATGCCCTCAAATACGGTTCCTCCCAACCCGTGGAGCTCTCCGTCTTCCAGGAGGGCTCCACCGCTCGTCTCGTGGTGAGGGACCACGGCATCGGCATCGCCCCGGAAAACCTCGCCCGCATCTTCCAGCGCTTCGAGCGCGCCGTCTCCGAGCGTCACTACGGAGGCTTCGGGCTCGGACTGTGGATCGTCAAGCAGATCGTCGACTCGCTCGGAGGCGACATCCGCGTGGAGAGCCTCCCCGGACAGGGCGCCACCTTCACCGTCACCCTCCCCATCGAGTCGCCCCCCGCCAGCGGCCTCCTTTCCGATTCCCTCCCCATCGAGACTTCCTCCGGCTCCCTCTCCTCCGCCTGAACCCGTCGTCTCCTCTCAGACAGCCGACAAGCCCCTCGGGTCCGGTGTTTCCCGAATGCCGCGCCCCTACTTTTCGGCCCTCCCCGGACTCTTCCCCCCCGGGGACTGGAGGCAGTACGTCATGAGCAAGGGCCACAAGGGTCAGACACCCAATGAGCAGCGCTCCAACGTGAAGAACCCCAACAACCCCGCCTACAAGAGCGCCCAGGACAACCGCTCCAACCAGTTGAACCCCAACCAGCAACAGTCGCGCTCCGACTCCTCTCCGCCGCCCCTTCCCCACCAGCGCCGAGATCGCGACGGCTCCCAGCAGTAGGCTCGCCGTTCCTCCGCCTTGATTCGCGGGCGGGTAGGGTGCCCCTGGGGCGATGTCCTCCACGGGGGTGCTCCTGACGCGGTGCGTTCCAATCTTCCTGCCTGCCCGCTCGTCTGCCGATACACTTCCTCCGTGAGTCCTCAACCCGTTTCTCCTGCTGCCCGCGGTCGCGCCGCCCTCGCTCTGCCCGCTCCCGTCCCCTCTCCGCCGCCCCCCCGACAGGAGCGCCTCCAGGCCCTCGCTTCCCAGTCGTTCGACCTGCTCGTCATCGGTGGCGGCGTCACCGGCTGTGGCATCGCTCGCGATGCGGCCCTCCGCGGCCTGCGCGTCGCCCTCGTCGAGCGCGAGGACTTCGCCAGTGGCACCTCCTCCCGCTCCTCCCGCCTCGTCCACGGAGGCTTGCGCTACCTCGAGCACGGGCACCTCGGCCTCGTCTTCGAGTCCAGCATCGAGCGCGCCCGTCTGCTGCGCCTCGCTCCCCACCTCGTCCGCCCGCTCGCCTTCGTCTGGCCCGTCTACGCTGGCGCCCGCGTCCCCCGCTGGAAGCTCTCCGCCGGCCTCTTCCTCTACGACGTCCTCTCCCTCTTCCGGAACGTCAGGGCCTTCAAGAGCCTCAATGCCCGCCAGGTGCTCGAGGCCATGCCCGGCCTGTCCTCCACCGGCCTCAAGGGCGGCGCTCGCTACTACGATGCCGCCACCGATGATGCGCGCCTCACCCTCGCCAATGCGCTCGGCGCCTCCGAGGCCGGCGCCGTCGTCCTCAACCACGTCTTCGTCCGTGACCTCCTCCTCGAAGAGGGACGCGCGTGCGGCGCCACCGTGGTGGATGCGCTCACCGGCCAGGCGCTCACCGTCCGCGCTCGCGTCCTCGTCAACGCCACCGGGCCCTGGAGCGATGAAATCCGCCGGCTCGATGCCTCCGGAGCCACGCCCTCGGTGCGTGGCTCCAAGGGCGTCCACATCGCCGTCCCCCACGAGCGCCTGCCGGTCAGGGAGGCCCTTACCCTCCTGTCCCCGGTGGACGGCCGGGTGATGTTCATCCTCCCCGCCGGGTCCGGTACCATCGTCGGTACCACGGAGACCGCCACCACCGCCCACCCCTCCGAGGTGCGTGCCAGCACCGCCGACGTGGACTACCTGCTGGCCTCCGCCAACGGCTTCTTCCCCGAGGCCCACCTCTCCCCCGAGGACGTCCTCAGCGCCTGGGCCGGCATCCGCCCGCTCGCCGCCAGCGGCTACTCCGGCGTCGGCGACGCCAACAGCGCCAGCCGCGAGCACGCCATCCACACCAGTCCCGCCGGCGTCCTCGCCATCAGCGGCGGCAAGCTCACCACCTTCCGCATCATGGCCCGCGACGTGGTGGACGCCGCGGAGAAGGTGCTCGGCATCCCCCACCGCAAGACGCCCACCGACACCCTCCCCCTGCCCGGTGGAGAGCTCGCCTCCTACTCCGCCACCGTGCTCGCCGCCCAGGCCGAGGTGGGGCGCGAGGACACCGCTGTCCACCTGGTTCGTGCCTACGGCAGTCGCTGGCGCCAGGTCTGGGAGCTCACCCGGGAGCAGCCCCCGCTCGGCGAGCCGCTCGTCCCGGGCCTGCCCTACCTCCGCGCCGAGGTCGTCCACGCCGCCACCCACGAGCTGGCCCACACCCTGTCGGATGTCCTCATCCGCCGCCTCAAGGTGGCCTTCGAGACGAGGGATCAGGGACGCGCCGCCGCTCGGCTGGCCGCCGGGGACCTCGCCCCCCTGTGGGGTTGGAGCCCCGAGGAAGTGGAGCGACAGCTCGCCGCCTACTCCCGTGATGCGGAGCGTCTGTTCGGAATCGAGCGCGGTGGCTCCTGAGTCCACCCGCAGCGCGCAAGGTCGGGCATTCCCGTTCGTTCCCTCCCTACCGCTCAGCAGGCAGACCACCTACCGTGGTTGAATAGGGAATGGGCCTTCCGGCCAGCCGTTGCCCGGGCCCGTTTCTCCGGCTGGTGTTCGCACCAGCGGGCCATCCCCGAGGGACGGGGTGAAGGAGACGAGACGCATATGAGGCGACTGGTGTTGTTGGGTCTGTTGGGATTGAGTGGGTCGTCCGCTTGCGGTGAGATCATCGAGCCGCCGACGCCGCAGCCGCCCGTGGAGGACGTGGTCTGTCCGGGCATCGTGCCTCTGGCGTTGCCCTCCCTCGAGGGCAGCTCCGCGTTGCGCTCCGACGTACCCGCGGATACGCGCCAACCGGTGCTGGTGCGCTTCCGCCAGCCCACGGGCGCGATGCGGGCCACCGCCACGCGCCAGCTCGAGGAGAAGGTGGAGCGCCTGGGCGGCCGGGTGAAGTACCACTGGCCCCGCCTGGCGTGGATGGCCGCGCGCCTCTCCCCCGAGGAGCAGGCCCGGCTCGCGGAGGATCCAGACGTACTCTCCATCTCGCCGGATCGCCCGGTGCATGCGCTCGGCATGTCGCCGCTGGTGCCCGTCTCCGCGCTGCTCGCCGCGCCCGTCGCCCAGGGCAGCATCTCCGAGTACACCTCGGGGCTGAACCTGGTGCAGGCCCCCCAGGTGTGGGACGCCGACGGGGATGGCGTGTTGGACATCGGCGCCCCCACCGGAGCGGGCATCAAGGTGTGCATCATCGACAGCGGCATCGATGACCGACACCCCGAGCTGCAGGTGCCCTACCTCGCCGGGAAGGACTTCGTCGACGATGACGATGACCCGAAGGACCAGAGCGCGGATGGGAAATGGGGCGGAGGCCATGGGACGCACGTGGCCGGCACCGTCGCCGCGCAGCTCGGGAGTGGCGGGGTGGTGGACCCCCAGGACTCGCGCATGAGCCCCGGCGGCGTGGTGGGCGTGGCACCCGGGGCTCAACTGCTCGTGGCTCGCGTGCTCAACGAGAAGGGCAACGGAGACACCTCGGACGTCATCGCCGCGTTGCAGTGGTGCCAGGAGCAGGGGGCGAACATCGCCTCGCTCTCCCTGGGCTCGTCGGCGGATAGCGCCGCGGAGAAGGAGGCCTTCGCGCAGGCCTGGCAGGCTGGGATGCTCTCCATCGCCGCCAGCGGCAACGGGGGCTCCCCAGACACCGAGACAGGCGAGCAGGCCCCCGTCTACCCGGCCGCCTACCCGGATGTGGTGGCCGTGGGCTCCGTGAGGGACGATGAGATCCACTCCGTCTTCTCGCAGACAGGGCAGCACCTGAGCCTGGTGGCGCCCGGTGAGGCCGTGCTCTCTTCCTACATCGTGGGCGCCTCGCCCTATGCTGACCTGGATGTGGGCGGCTCCTTCTACAACTCCCGGGTGCTGGACTTCACCCCCTTCGGAGACTACTCGGGCCCGCTCGTCGACTGCGGGCTCGGCGATGACCGCCGCTCGTGCAAGGAGGGCGCGACGTGCGAAGGCTTCGTCGCCTTCGTACAGCGCGGTGGCATCACCTTCGCGGACAAGGTGGCCAATGTGTGGGCCCAGGGGGCTCGCGCCGTCATCATCGGCAATCATGATCCGGAGCAGGACGCTGACCTGCCCTTCACCCTGGGCTCCGACAAGCCCTGGCCGCCGACCACCGCCGTGCCCACCACCAGCGTCCAGGCCATCCGCGCGCAGGTGGGCGCCACCGCCACGGTGGGCATCAGGGGCTACGACTACGCCTTCAACACCGGCACCTCCATGGCCACCCCGCACGTGAGCGGCGTGGCCGCGCTGGTGTGGAGCGCCCGCCCCCAGCTCACCAACGAGCAGGTGCGCGACATCCTCCAGCGCTCCGCGAAGGACCTCGAGTTCCCGGGCGTTACCAGCACGGGTCGCGACAAGTTCTTCGGCTACGGGCTGGTGCAGGCCAAGAGGGCGGTGGATCTGGCCATCCAGGAGAACCCCTAGTCGCTCGCGGCTGGTCAGCGCCCCCGACAGTCACGGGGGCGCCGGCCAGAGCGCTCCGGCCTCACCTGGGAGAGACCATGACGGGTGAGGCCAGCAGGCACGCTCCGAGGCGCGCCTCGTACCGCGCCACCTCCGCGCCTCCCGGGTCCATGCACGCGGCCACCGGGGCCTGGGAGACGAGCCCTTCTCCTCCCGTCCACTCCTGCTCCGTCCCTCGCGCAGACGGCCCTACGGACAGCAGGCTGAAGCCCACGCACAGCACCGCGGCCACCGCCCCCAGCGCCATCCTTCCCATGTGGGCCCACTCGCCCCGGTGCGGCGGGGGAGGATGAAGCCGGGCCTCCAGCGCGCTGAAGCGCAGGGCCGGACGTGAAGGCATTCCTCGCGCCCGACGCGCCATCCACTGACGCTCCAGCCGCAGCCACGCCAGCGCTCGCGTACACTCGCCACACGCGGCGGCATGGGCCTCCACCCGCCGCGCTTCCTCTCGGGACAGTTCTCCGGCCAGCAGCGCGTCCAGCTCCGACTCGCGGCAAGGGTGGCTCATGAGTGTCCTCCGTTTCCGACATGGGGAGAGAGCCGCTCGCGGAGTTGCAGCCGCGCGCGGTGGATTTCGTTCTTCACCTTGGGCAGGGACCAGCCCATCACCTGGGCAATCTCCTCATAGGGCAGGCCATGGTCCGTCCGCAGCAGCAAGGCCGTGCGTCGCTCCTCGCGCAACGCACCCAGCGCCTCGTTGAGGAGTCCCTCCAGCTCCCGGTCCAGCAGCAGCTCCTCCGGATTGGGCGGGGGCCGCATCGACTCCAGCAGCGCCTCGTTCTCCTCGGCGGCGACTTCCAGGTGCGGGCCTCTCGCGCGACGGGACTCCAGGTACACGTGGCGGGCAATGCCCAGCAGCCACGAGGCCAGGCGCGTCTCGTCCCGCAACGCCCCCAGCCTCCCGTGCGCCCGGACGAAGGTCTCCTGCGTGGCCTCGTCCGCCGCGGCGTCGTCCCGGAAGAGGTCCCTCGCGAAGCGCCACACCGCGGGCGCATGCCTCTCGAAGAGGACGCGGAAGGCGGTC
>QKJM01000744.1 GCA_003249315.1 Archangium sp. | reverse complement strand
GGAGCGGAGGGGGCGCGGTTGAGCTGACCGAGCACGTCCTCCTTGGTGATGCGGCCACCGGCCCCGCTGCCCTTGAGCTGGGCCACGTCCAGCTTGTTGTCCTCCACCATGCGGCGGGCGGTGGGCGTCATCCGAGCCTCGGACTCGGCGGCGGGAGCCGAGGCGACGGCGGCGACGGGAGCGGGGGCGGGAGCGGCCGCCGGGGCCTGGGGCGCGGGAGCGGAGGCTCCGGCGCCGGCGCCGGCCTCGATGGTGCCGAGCACGTCACCCACGCGCACCGTGTCGCCCTCGTCGAAGGCGATGCTGAGCAGGGCGCCACCGGCGGGAGCGGGCACGTCGATGGTGACCTTGTCGGTCTCCAGCACGACGAGCGGCTCGTCCACGGCCACCGCCTCACCCTTCTTCTTGTTCCACTTCCCGACGACGGCTTCAGTGATGGACTCGCCCAGGGGCGGTACTTTCAGTTCAACGGCCATTCTTGGTTCCTCGGAGGATGGCTTCCTCGACGATGAGCTGCTGCTCCAGGTTGTGGGTCTGGTGGATTCCGGTGGCGGGGCTCGCGGCTTCCGCGCGCCCGATGTAGTCGACGTTCACCGCGCCCTGGCCATGTGCCTTGGCCAGCGTGTGCAGGCGGGGATACATGAAGTGCCAGGCGCCCGCGTTCCGAGGCTCCTCCTGGACCCAGAAGAGCTCGGTGAGCTTCGGCATCTTCGCGACGAGGCCTGCCAGCTCGTCACCGGGGAAGGGATAGAGCTGCTCCAGCCGCACGATGGCGATGCTGTCGTCCTTCCGCTCGTCTCGCGCCTTCACCAGGTCGTAGTACACCTTGCCGCTGCACAGCAGCAGCCGCGTCACCCCGGCGGGCTCCACCCGGTCGTGGATGACCTCCTGGAAGGAGCCCTGGGTCAGGTCGTTCAGGGAGCTCGTGGCCTCCGGGCGCCGGAGCAGGCTCTTGGGCGACATGACCACCAGCGGCTTGCGCAGCGGGCGCACCATCTGACGCCGCAGCAGGTGGAAGATCTGCGCGGGCGTGGTGGGGTAGCACACCTGGATGTTGTCCTCGGCGCAGAGGTTGAGGAAGCGCTCCAGGCGCGCGCTGGAGTGCTCGGGTCCCTGGCCCTCGTAGCCGTGCGGCAGCAGCAGGGTGAGCCCGCTCAGCCGCCGCCACTTCGTCTCCGCCGCGGCGATGAACTGGTCGATGATGATCTGCGCGCCGTTGGCGAAGTCGCCGAACTGGGCCTCCCAGATGATGAGGCCATCCGGCACGTCCAGGCTGTAGCCGTACTCGAAGCCCAGCACGCCCATCTCCGAGAGAGGGCTGTTGAAGACCTGGAACTGTCCGCGGCCGGTGGGGAACTGCCGCAGCGGCACGAACTCCTCGCCCGTCTTCACGTCATGCAGCACGGAGTGGCGGTGGCTGAAGGTGCCGCGCTCGCTGTCCTGGCCGCTGATGCGCACCGAGTAGCCCTCGGCCAGGAGGCTCGCGTAGGCCAGCGCCTCGCCCTCGCTCCACTGGAGCTGCTCCGTCTCCAGCATGGACCTGCGCTTGCGCAGCACCGTGCGCTCCACGTCGCGGTGGACGCTGAAGCCCTCGGGCGCCTCGGCCAGCTTCTTCAGGTAGCCGCGCAGCGTCTCCTTGTCCACCGCGGTGGCCACCGCCGGCGAGTCCTCGGGGTGCCCGCCCTTGTAGGCCTTCCACAGGCCCTCCAGCGCGCTCGGCTCCTTGAACTGACTCTCCGTGCGCGCCTGCGTCAGCGCCTCGTCGAACTCCTTGAGGCAGCGCTGCTTGATGGCCTCGCTCTCCTCCGCGGGGATCCGCCCCTGCTCGGCCAGCCGCTGCGCGTAGCGCGTGCGCACCGTGGGGTGCTTGCGGATGATCTCGTACATGGCCGGCTGGGTGAAGGAGGGATCGTCTCCTTCGTTGTGCCCGTAGCGCCGGTAGCAGATGAGATCGATGACCACGTCGCTCCGGAAGGTCTGCCGGTACTCGGAGACCAGGCGCCCCACGTGGACGCAGGCCTCCGGATCGTCCCCGTTCACGTGGAAGATGGGGATGTCCAGCATCTGCGCGAGCGCGGTGGAGTAGATGGAGCTGCGCGAGTCATCCGGGTCGGTGGTGAAGCCCACCTGGTTGTTGATGACGATGTGCAGCGTGCCGCCCGTCTCGTAGCCGCGCAGCCGGGAGAGGTTGAGCGTCTCGGCCACCACGCCCTGGCCGATGAAGGCCGCGTCGCCGTGGATGAGCAGCGGCATCACCCGCGTGCGCTCGGTGTCGCCGCTGCGATCCTGCTTGGCGCGGGTGCGGCCCTCCACCACCGGGTTCACCGCCTCCAGGTGGCTGGGGTTGAAGGCCAGCGAGAGGTGGATGCTCTGCCCGGCTCGCGTGGTGTGGTCCGAGCTGAAGCCCATGTGGTACTTCACGTCGCCGCGGCCCATGTACTGCTGGGGATTGAGCGGGCCCTCGAACTCGCTGAAGATCTGCGCCGACGTCTTGCCCAGGACGTTCCGCAGCACGTTGAGGCGACCGCGGTGGGCCATGCCGATGACGACCTCCTTGAGGCCCATGTCGCCGCCCACTTCGAGGATGGCGTCCATCATCGGCACCAGGCTCTCGCCGCCGTCCAGGCTGAAGCGCTTCACGCCCACGTACTTGGTGTGCAGGAAGTTCTCGAAGCCCTCGGCGTAGGACAGCTTGGTGAGGAGGTGGCGCTGCTCGTCCGCCGAGAAGTCCGTGCGGTTCTCGGTGTACTCCATGCGCCGCATCAGCCAGCGCCGCCGCTCGCTGTCGAGCATGTGCATGTACTCGACGCCGACGGAGCCGGTGTACGTGCGGTGCAGCCGGCCCAGCAGCTCGCCGAGCTTCACCCGAGGCTCGGGGAAGACGTTGGCGCTCTCCACCGTCTGCTCCATCTCCGCCGTGGAGAAGTGCGTCTCGTCCACCATGCCCAGGTCCGCCGCGTGCTCCAGCGGCGGGCGCGGCCGATCCAGCGGATCCAGCTTCGCGCGCAGGTGGCCGCGCAGCCGGAAGGCCGACAGCGTCTGATCCACCCGGGCCTGCAGGCCCATGTCCTGCGCGTGGACCACCGCGGGCTGCGGGGCGGGCGCGGACACCGGGGCCAGCGCCAGCGCCGCGCCTCCGGCCTTGCTCTTGCCTCCCTTGGCGGGAGTCGCCGCCGGCGGCGGCTCGATGGGAGTGGTGTTGTAGATGGGCCGGCCTATGCCGTCGTTGCGCTCGAACACCTCCCGCCAGCTCGGGTCCACGCTGGACGGATCTTCGAGGTAGCGAGCGTAGAGCCCCTCGATGAAATCGATGTTGGCGCCGGAGAGGTACGAGTCCTGAAAATTCGCCATGGCGATCTGTCTTTTACTGGAAGGCTGCCCCGTGGTGGGGGTTTTCGGCGCGCATTGTTGCCCTGGGTCGGCCTCCTTCTGCTCGGGAAGCAACCAGAGGGGTACAGCAGGAGTCATGCGGCTCGTGAGCGCAGCTTCAATAAGCCCCTCTTCGTGAGAACGGGGCCTCGGCTCGCCTCCTGCCGGCGCGGACGGAATCGCGGTGAGGCCGCCGGAGGCGGGGGGGCACCAGCCATGGCTCCTCCGCTCGCCCCCTGTCCGGACACCAAGGACTCCCAGGTCGCCTCGCGGTGCTTCCCGGCGGCCCGAAGTCATGTAGGCAAATGTGGGGCTGGCTCCGGTTCACGAGCGGAGCACGGCCCAGGTTCGCGAAGGGGTCAGCCCTCCGCGCGGGACTTCTTCTTTCTGGAGGTGCCCGCGGAGCCTTCGCCGCGGCCTCCACCACGGAGCTGGCCGGCCCGCCTGGGGAAGGCCCCATCCACCACCTTCATCAGCTTCAGGATCATCCGGAGCTTGTCCGGTGGCCACCTCTGCAGACGATTCAGGACGCGATGGAACTCGGCGGGCATCTCCGCCAGGGCCACCGAGCGGGGAACCGGTTCCTCCTCCACGGTATCCCGGGTCTCCAGGCTGAGGAGCTCGTCCGCCGAGATTCCGAGGACGACGCAGAACCGCCGCAGCATGGGAACGCTGAGCAGCGCATCTCCTCGCTCCACGCGGCTGTAGACTTCCGCGACGGTCCCCGCCGCGATGGCGACATCCGCCTGGGTGAGCCCCAGCCGCAGCCTCGCCGCATGCAGCCTCTGACCCAACCTGGGTTGCAGCTCCGTGTCCACGCAATGACCTCATGGCAAAGGGGAACGGGGAGCACCGCGCCCGCCTCTGGCCGACGGCCTCCCGATTGTCACGAGGTCACCTTAGAAGAAAGTCGGGTGGAGTCAACTTCAAAAGTCTCCCAGCGATGACGGGGGGTGTCATCCGCTTCCTTCACCCGCTTCTCCCGCTTCCCCCGGGCGCGGGGAGTGATAAACCGCGCGGACTTCCTCCTTCCTCTTCTTGGGAAAGGCCTTCGCATGCTGCTGCAGGGCAAGAAGCTGCTCATCACTGGAGTGCTCACTCCTCAGTCGCTCGCCTACGGCGTGGCCGAGCACGCGCTGGAGCAGGGAGCCGAAATCCTCCTCACGGGTTTCGGCCGGGCGCGCTCGCTCACCGAGCGCAGTGCGAAGCGCCTCAAGGCGGGCATCGAGGTGCTGGAGCTGGACGTCACCAACCCCGAGCACTTCCCCGCCCTCACCGAGGCCCTGCGCCAGCGCTGGGGTCGGGTGGACGGGGTGCTGCACGCCATCGCCTATGCCCCCGAGGACGCGCTCGGCGGCAACTTCCTCAACACCCCCTGGGAGAGCGTGCAGACCGCGTTCCGGATCTCCGCCTTCTCCTTGAAGGAGCTGGCCGTGGCGGTGAAGCCGCTGATGACGGAGGGCGGCTCCATCGTGGCCCTGGACTTCGACAACCGGGTGGCCTGGCCCATCTATGACTGGATGGGGGTGTGCAAGGCGGCGCTGGAGGCCACCGTGCGCTACCTGGCCCGGGATCTGGGTCCCCAGGGCATCCGGGTCAACGCCCTGGCCGCCGGCCCCCTGGCCACGGTGGCGGCCAAGGGCATTCCCGGCTTCAAGTCCCTGGAGAAGGGGTGGGGCCGTCAGGCGCCTCTGGGTTGGGATGCCCGCGCCAGCCATGATACGGTGGCGCGAACCGCATGCGCGCTCCTCTCCGACTGGCTACCCTCCACCACTGGCGAACTGGTGCACGTGGATGGGGGCTATCATGCCATCGGGGCTCCTCCAGTGGAGCCCGAGGAGGGGGAGGGCGGGCCGTCGACGTCCTCGGTGGGTTGAGTGCCCCCCGGCGGGCCGGGCTCCCCTTGGCGGTCCGTCGCCGGGTTTTGATCGTCCCCGCTTTCACTGGAAGGCGGGGTCAAGCTACAGTTCATCCGTTTCCTTCAACCGGGTCCTATTCCAAGTCCCGTGAGGAGCCCTGGGTTTGAGCGCCAACATCCTCCTGGTGGATGACAGCCCGACCGTTCGCAACATCCTCAAGATCTATCTCATGAACCTGAAGATGGGGTTCGTCGAGGCAGAGGATGCGACGCGGGCCTTGCAGCTCCTCCGGCTGGTGCCGGTGAAGCTGGTCATCGCCGACATCAACATGCCCGGAATGGACGGCATCACCTTCGTCAAGGAGGTGCGTGCCAGCCCGCTGACGCACGTACGCAACGTGCCCGTCATCCTGCTCACTGGCGAGCGGGGCGGCGACCTGCGCCAGCGCGGCGTCGAAGCGGGTGCCAATGCCTTCATCAACAAGCCGGTCTCCCATCATGATCTGACGGAGACCGTTCGTAAGTTCTTGCCCCAGACCTGAGGGCTGTAGCCGTGAGCCTCCCGTCCCTGCTGCTCGTTGACGACAGTGATGCCATCCTGGCGCTCGAGCGCGCCATCCTCTCCGGCCATTACGCGCTGCATACGGCGAGTAATGGCAAGGAGGCCCTCGAGAAGGTCGGAAAAGTACATCCGGCCGCCATCCTCCTGGATCTGTCCATGCCGGAGATGGACGGAGACGAGGTCCTCAAACGACTGAAGGAGGAACCCTCCACCCAGGAGATACCCGTCATCATCATCTCCTCGGAGGTGGCGAGGGCCGAGGCGTGCCTGGCGCTGGGCGCGGAGCTGTTCCTGGCCAAGCCCTTCAGGGCCGACGAACTGTTGAGCGCGGTGGAGAACGCGCTGGACAACGCGCGGCGCCGGGCGCGGGTGGGCTCCATGGCCCTGCTGCGGCTGACGGTGGGCGGGATGGAGTTCGCCATCCCCCTGGAGACGGTGAGCCAGGTCATCCTCCAGCCGGCCACGCACACGTTGCCGCTGGGGCCCGCCTATATGTCCGAGTACTTCGAGCTCCAGGGGACGTCGGTATGCGTGCTGGATCTGGCGCGCCGCCTGGGCGTGGAGCACCGCGAGGTGGTGGAGGAGCGCAAGCTGGTCATCCTGGAGATGGAGGAGTTGCTGCTGGCGCTGAGCGTGGACCAGGTGCAGGATCCCGAGGAGTATCAGGCCGGGGATATCGAGCGGCGGGAGCGTGTGGGAGGCGCGGAGCACGGACAGCTCCGGGACGGGTTGCTGGGCATGCTGCGGGTGGGAGAGCGGTTGGTGCCCATCTTCGAGCCGAAGGTGTTCGTCACGCAGGTGCTGCTACGCGAGGCCTCGGAGATGCTGCGTCAGGCGGAGGCGGGGCGGGGCGCATGAGCAAGGAGTTGGAGCCTCGGCTGCTCGCGCGGGCCCGGGAGGTGGTGGCCTCCAATACGGGGTTCCGGGACACGGCCATCTCCCCGTCGGCGGTGGACCGGGTGGTGCGTGCGGAGCTGGCGCGAGGGCGCTCCGAGAAGGAGCTGCTCGAGGAGCTGAGGCAGCCGGGCACCCCCTTGTCCAAGGCACTGCTGGATGCGGTGCTGGTGGGGGAGACGTACTTCTTCCGCCACCCGGAGCAGTTCCGTTTCCTGGCCTCCCAGGCGGTGCCGGCGGTGCTGCGTCGGAGGCCGCTGGCTCTGCATGGTTGGAGCGCTGGCTGTGCCTCGGGCGAGGAAGCCTATTCGATCGCCGCCTGTCTGCTGGGCTGCGCTCCCGCGGGCGTCCGCGTGGAGGTGCTCGGGACGGATCTGCACGAGGGGCGGCTGGAGCTCGCGCGTCGGGGGCTCTATGGGACCTGGTCCCGTCGCGAGGCCGGGCCGCTGCTCTACCCTGTCTACCATGACGTGGGCGGGGGGCGGGTGGGCATCCTCGAGCATGTGCGCGCCGTCACCCGCTTCGCCCAGGGCAACCTGCTCGAGCCGCTGCCGGAGGGCTTCGGCAGCTTCGAGTTCATCTTCTGCCGCAACGTGCTGACGTACTTCTCGCCGGATTCGGTGACGCGGGCGCTGGGGTTCCTGGCGAGTGCGCTCGTGCCGGGAGGCTACATCCTGTTGGGCACGGTGGAGGTGGATCACCCCCCTGCGGGACTGGTGCGGGTGGGGCCCCCGGAGTTGCAGGCCTTTCGCCGGCCGCACCCGTCGGACGTGGCTCCGACGCCGCCCCGGGTGGTGCCTCGTCCGGTGCCGACGCCGCCGCCGCTTCCCGTGCGCGCGCCCGAGCCTCCGCCACCCCCCGTGGTCTCGCCGGTGATGCTGCACCTGGAGGCGCTGCACCTCATCGAGGGGGGCGACGAGCCCGGTGCCGCGAAGGTGCTGGAGAAGCTGCAGGAGAAGCACCAGGACTACCTGCCCGGCCTGTTGGAGCTCGCCCTGCTGCGCGAGCGTGCCGGAATGCGCGAGGCCGCCTTCGCCCTCATGCGCACCGTGCGTGACAAGGCCGCCCGGCTGCCGCCGGATCAGATCATCGAGGGGCCTGAGCCGCTGCCGGCCCGCTTCTACCGGGCGTCCGCGGACGCCTTCCTCATGATGGGAGCCATCGAATGAAAGTCATCCACCGAGGCCCCGAGGAGGTCCAGGACCAGGAGGTTCGCTCGCTCCTCGACGAGCGCGCGAAGCGCCTGCGTGGGCGAACCGAGGCGGTCGTCGACGAGACCATGTTCCCGGTGGCGGAGTTCCCCCTGGGCGAGGAGCGGTACGCGCTGCCGCTGGAGTCGTTGCGCGCGGCGCTGCCCCTTCGCCTGGTGACGCCGGTGCCCCTCTCGCAGCCGCACGTCATCGGCGTGCTGCGCTACCAGGGGCAGGTGCTCGCCGCGCTCAGCCTCGCCGCGCTGCTGGGCGGACATGGCTGGAGGCAGGATCCCGCCGTCCTCCTGGTGGTGGAGCGCGGGGATGGAGAGCTGTGCGCACTGGATTGTGAGGCCATCCCCCGCCCGCTCAACCTGCCCACCGCTGCGGTGGAGACGGCGCGGATGCATACGGAAGGCGCGGTGGTCGAAGTTCCCATGAGCAACCGCCAGATCATCCACCTCATCGACCTGCCGCGCCTCTTCGCGCGCGGTGCCGGGGTTCGCAATGTCGGTTGACCCCATGCTGCAGGGCCTCGTCGCGGGCTTCGCGTCCGAGGCACAGGAAGTCTGTCAGAAGGTGACGATGGACCTGCTCGAGCTGGAGCGGGAAGGGCTCGACAGCGAGGCGCTGGGCAAGGTGTACACCCGCCTGGCCCGGCACCTGCACACCCTCAAGGGCAGTGCGGCCAGCCTCGGGCTGCAGGACCTGAGCGCCATCGCGCACAAGCTGGAGGACGCGCTGGCGCCCGTGCGCAAGGACATCCTGCAGATGCCGCGGTCGCTGGTGGACACGCTGCTGCATGGGCTGGATCTGTTCATGCTGCGTGCGCAGGCCCACGCGGATGGCAGGGGAGACGCGCTGCCGGATCCCGCGGCGGCCCTGGCGCAACTGGTGGCGGAGGCGCCGTCTCCGGAGGAGGCCGCCGCCGCCGCTCAGGCCCAGGAGTCCGAGAGTGCCGCTCAGGCCGCGCCGGCTGCCACGCAGGCTCCGGCTCCGGCTCCGGCTCCGGCGCCCGCGGCGGCTCA